>NZ_CAMUMS010000011.1:0-56686 GCF_947090115.1 Veillonella montpellierensis | reverse complement strand
ACACAAGGTTCACTATGGATTTTTTATGTGTTCAATTTCATTTTATAATTAAGTATGTAAAATTATTTATATCAAAGTGTTTAATTTCTACTTGCAATTTAAGACTTAAAATATATTTAACAGATGAAGAAAAAGAAATCTTTGAAAAGAAAATGAAACTTGCAAATTGCAAAACCATGTCCCACTTTCTTAGAAAATGTGTATTAGAAAAAGAAATTTATATTGTAGACCTAGAACCATTTAGAAACCTACAATGGCTACTTTCAAATATAACAAATAATATAAACCAGATTGCAAAAGCGACTAATACAACTGGTGTTATTTATAAGAAAGATATTGATTATATGAGAGAAAAAATAGAAAAATTGTCAAAAGAAATATGGTATATACATTCCTTTTTATTATACAGAACTAAATAGAATTACTTCCTTACAATATCTTAGACCTGTAAGAAGTTTTTAAAATATGATATAATATAATTAATTGAAATGCCAATTTTTAAAATTACAAGGGAGAGAAATTTATGCAAAACTTTGGGAAAATTATTTTTAAAATAGACCAGGTTTTAGAAGAAAAAAATATAAGCAAAAACAAATTAGAAAAAGAAGCAAACCTTCAAAGGACGCAACTTAATTCTTATTGTAATAACAAGGTTAAAAGGATTGACTTAGAAACTATAGCGAAGATTTGCTATGTTCTTGAGTGTAGAGTTGAAGATATTATGGATTATGTGAGGTAATAAAATGAATAGATACGAAATTATTCAAAAAATAGATGACATGTATCAGATGGGTAATACTGAATCAGGAGAATTTAGTTATGTTCAAGTACTTAGGACTGTTGGCAAAAATATAAAAGATTACCAAAAAGGAGACACAGATACAAACCATCAATACTTAGACATAAGATTTGAAAAATGATAGATTAGTTATATTAATAGAAACAAAAAATATCTTTAAGTCAAGAAAAAATAATAATAAAAGATGTAAGAAATCTTCTATCAAGATTGTTATCTAAAACAATGATGTGGACACTATAAATAAATCTGGAAAATTATCTGTGTTAAGTAGCAAGGTACTATATGATCCAGATATAGTAAATTTAACGTATGATGAGTTGCAAAAAATATTGGAATTTATAGATAATAATATAATTCCTTTTATTAATGATTCAAATACTGAAGGACAAGATTTATTAAGTTTATTCTTTACAACAATTAATAAATATGTTGGTAAATCAGATAAAAATTAGGCGTTTACCCCAGATTACATTTGTGAATTTATGTATAAAGCTTTAGGAGTAAATAATAATTCATGAATTTTAGATACATGTTCTGGGCTTCTTGTTATAGTAGTGATAGAGGAAAATAGTTATGTAAATATAAGGAGTTCAATACTTCTACTAAAGTTTAAAACTCAAGTAATAAATAATTGATGTGCTGCTTTGAGCCATGATCATTGTAAAGAGTACACTAGTATAAGGAGAGAGCAAATTGTCAAAAATAAATAAAGAACAAATTTCTGCTAAAGGATTTTCAATTCAGGTTTATACTGAAGATTTTAAAAATGACTATATAAGCTTAACGGATATAGCAAAATATAAAAATACAGATGATCCAAGATTCGTTATTCAAAACTGGATGAGAAATAGGAATACTCTTGAATTTATAGGATTATGGGAAGCACTTAATAATCCAAATTTTAACCGTGTGCAATTCGACACGTTTAGAAATGAAGCTGGTTTAAATAGATTCACGATGACACCAAGTAAATGGATAGAATCTACTGAAGCTATTGGAATAGTCTCAAAATCTGGTAGATATGGTGGAACTTATGCTCATTATGATATAGCGATAGAATTTGCGTCTTGGCTTTCTCCAGAGTTTAAGCTATATATTATTCAAGATTATAAAAGACTAAAAGAAGATGAAAATTCAAAATTATCATTAACTTGGAATCTGCATAGAGAAATATCAAAGATTAATTATAAAATCCATACAGATGCAATTAAAGAATACTTGCTTAAAGATTTAACTAATGAGCAATTATCTTTTAAATATGCAAGCGAGGCGGATATGCTGAATGTAGCACTATTTAATAAAAGAGCAAAAGAGTGGAGAAAAGAAAATCCTAATTTAAAAGGAAATATGAGAGACTATGCAAATCTAAACGAACTATTAGTTCTTGCAAATATGGAAAGTTACAACTCAGTTTTAATTGCTAAAGGTATCAAACAAAAAGAGAGAATGATAGAGCTTAGAGAGTTTGCTAGAAAACAGATTTTCGCTTTAATGAGACTAGATAGCGAATCAATAAACAAACTGGAGTGATTAGATGAAAAAGAAACCAAATATAAAAAATATAGCTCATAAATGTCAAATATTCACCCCGGAAAATTATGTTAAGGAGTTACTGGACTCAGTAGGATATCGTAAGGATATATTAGATAAAACTATATTAGAAAACTCTTGTGGAGATGGTAATATACTTGTTGAAATTGTTAAAAGATATATTGAAGAAGCAATAGAACAAAAATATTCTAATGAAAGGATAAAAGAAGGTTTACAAGATAATATTTTGGGATTTGAAATTGACACGGATCGATTTGATGAGTGTATTTATAATTTGAACTTAGTAGCAAAAAAAAATGATATACATGATGTACGATGGAAAATTTTTAATAAAGATTATTTAAAAAGTGAAGTTAATATAAAATTTGATTTTATTGTAGGCAATCCACCATATATAACTTATAGTGATTTAGCTAAGGAAGAAAGGGAGTTTATTAAGGGAAAATATAGTACTTGCAGACAAGGCAAGTTTGATTATTGTTATGCTTTCATAGAACATAGCATTAACTCTTTATCAAATAGAGGAAGGATGTCCTATCTGATACCTAGCAGTATATTCAAAACAGTTTTTGGTGAAAACCTCAGAGAATTTATGATAGATAATACTATTAGAATAAAAGATTACACAAAAGAAAAAATATTTGATAATGCACTGGTAAAATCAGCAATATTGATAGTTGATAGAGGATGTAGTAGCAAAAAAATTCAATATATTGATATGTGCAGTAATCGCAGGTTATATATTTGCAAAAAAGAAATTAAGGACAAATGGATTTTTTCTAATAAATTTAACGTTGGCGAGAAGCGTTTTGGTGATTATTACAAAGTTTCTCATGTAGTAGCAACTTTGTTAAATAAAGCATACGTAGTTAATGAAAATATGTATGATGAAAAGGAAGAATTTTATAGAGTTGGTAATTTTATGATTGAAAAAGATGTATTTATGCCAACAGCAACGCCGAGAACTATGAGGTATAGAAAGGTTGAAAAAATTATTTTTCCATATAAATATATTAATAGTCAATTAATAAGATATGAAGAAGAGGAATTTAAAAACTTATATCCAGGTGCATTTGCTTATTTAAGTCAATTTAAAGAAGAATTAATTGAGAGAAAATCAGATAGAAGAGCAAAGTGGTTTGAATATGGGAGATCTCAAGCGCTTTCGGGGATTAAATGTGAAAAATTACTCATATCAACTATTATAACAGACAAAGTTTGTATTTATAAGTTAGGCGAAGATTGCATTCCGTATGCTGGTATGTATATTTCTCTAAAAAACCAAAATCAAAAATATAATTTAGATTTTGCAAAAAAAATTTTAAAGAGTGAAAAATTTTTTGAATATGTAAAAAATATTGGAATAAATATAAGCGGAAGTTCATTGAGAGTTACATCTAAAGATATCGAAGATTTTTATTTTTAAATAGGAGGGGAAATGGAATATCTTAAGTATAGTATTGAAGATAGTACAATTGCGGAGTTATTAGGAGTACAGAATTTTTCCAAAGATGAGGCCGCAATTTTAGAATTGGTTAAAAACTCATATGATGCAAATGCTTTGAATGTCACGCTTCAATTTATAGATAAATCTACATTAAAAATAATAGATGATGGTGATGGTATGGATTCAGATGATATAAAAAAATCCTGGATGCATATTGGAAAAAGCAATAAAGGATATGACTTCATTGATGCAAACAATAAAATTAGGGTACAAGCTGGAGCAAAAGGTGTAGGTAGATTTGCTTTATCAAGATTGGGCAAAAATATTAAGTTATATAGTAAAAAGGAACATAAAGACGGAGTTATTTGGGTAACGGATTGGAATACATCTACATTAGAGATAAATTCTAGTATAGAGAATAAAGGTACTTGTATTGTAATAAATAATCTTAGGGAAAAATGGACTCTGAATAGGATTAAGCAATTAAATAAATACCTTGAAAAAACATATAATGATACGGCTATGAGAATACAAATTATAGCCAATGATTATAATGAATATGTGGATTTACATTTTCCAGAACCTAAACCTGGAAAGAATTGTAGATCATTCATTAATTTAGAGTATATAAAAGGTGATTTATTGGTATCAGTATTGTCAGATGAGTTTGCTATTGATGCGGAAAAGTATTGTGAAGGAATGAATTTAAATCAACACAGTAGAAAAATTAATATTATAGATGAATTGGAAGGTAATGAAATTTTTGATATTTATGGGGAAGAATTAATTACAGAACTAGAGGAACTTGGAGGCTTTTCAGCAAATTTATTTTTTAATTTAAATGCTACAAATTATGATAAAGAAAAGTTTCTCTATAAATACCTAAGAACGGGTGAAATTTTGGATAGTGGTGTTGTTCTTTATAGAAATGCTTTTAGCATATCTTCATTTGAAGGCGAGAAAGATTGGCTAGGGTTAGGGAAAAGATCAAGAATGTCACCAGCAGCAGCATCACATCCAACAGGTGCTTGGCGAGTAAGGGAAAATCAAATATCTGGTTTCGTATCAATAGATAAAAAAGAAAATAAAGCACTACAAGACCTTATGAATAGACAAGGATTAGATGAAAATATATATTATCAATTATTTATTCAAATAATATTAATTGGTATCAAAGAATTTGAAAGATATAGACAAAAAATAATACGAAATATTAATAAAAAAAATATTATTGAAGAGAACTTTACAAAGAGAATATCAGATGAAATCGTAAAAAATCCTAAAATAATAAATAATTTAAATAAGAACGATAAGGAGAAACTTATTAAAGAACTTAAGTTGTTTAATCAGGATAGTAAAAAACTTAAACAAGAGAAAGCGGATGTTGAAAAAAGGTATAGATATGATGTAAGAATTTTGAATGCTTTAGCAACATCAGGTATGAAAGCTACATCAATAGCGCATGAGATAAACAATGATAGAAATCAAATCGAACCTTCTTATGATCTCATCATAAATTCTTTAAAAAAATATAATGTTTGGGATATAGTTAATGATCCGGAAAATAGAAAATTGGCATTTGAAGACATACCAGGTCTATTGGAAAATAATCATGCTGCAGTAAAAAAGATACTTAGGTTCATTGATGCGATTTTAGAAAAAGTAGAAAAGGGACAATTTTTTGCTACGAAATTGAATGTCAAAGAAATTGTGAGTCGAATAATAAAAAAATGGGAAAAAGATTATGCTTGGTTAAATGTGGAATTATGCATGGATGACTTTTTAGAATTTAACATATCAAAAGACACATTTTATACAATATTTGATAATTTAATATTAAATAGTGTGCAGCAAAACAGTCAATCAAATGAATTAAAAATAAAAATTTTAATCAATAAAGAATGTAATAAGTTAAAAATCTCTTATTATGACAATGGAAAAGGATTGCCAGAAAAATATTTAAATAATCCAAGAATTATTTTAGAACCACATGAAACAAGTAGACTCAATGGGCATGGGCTTGGAATGTGGATAATTAATAATACAATTAATTTGCAAAAGGGAGAGATTCTTAATATTTCAGGTGAAAAAGGATTTGAATTTATTTTCGAAATGGAGGAGGCTTTATAACATGCAATCGATAAATATGCTTTACGTAGATGATAAAATAGATTTGTTTGTTTCAAAATATTTAAGTGGATACTCAAATGATAAGGCTCGTTATGAATATTTGGAATTAAAATTTGAAAGCAATTATTCATATGAGAATTTACTTAATAGTGAAGAGATTCAAAAATCTGATATATTATTTTTAGATTCAATGCTTTTTGAAAATAGTACTGTACTGGAGAACAAAATTTCAGGGGAAGAGCTTGGCTTGATAATAAAAAAGATATTTCCTTTTAAAGAAATAATAGTTATCACACAGTATCAAGAAAAAATGGAGTACAGCACATTAAAAAAATATAACTCCAGTACCTATAATTGTGATCCAAATTTATTTTTTAATGAGAATTGGGATAGTGTAATAGAGAAGGCAACAGAAAATATTATTTTAAATAGAAACATTCTGAAAAACATTTCATCTAAAAAATATGTTGAAAAATTTTTATTTGAGAAAATGGAAAATTCAATAAATGGAGTCTTAGATTATGATAATTTAACAAAGGATGATATTGATAATCTTATTAATGCTTTTGAAGTAATGAGAAAACTATATGAAGAATGATTATAGAAATACAAAATATTGTGATTTAAAAAATAATATTGTGTCTGAAAAAAATTTTTTAGAGAAGAAAATACTAAAGGATCATCCTAGAGTTAAAATAATATATAATCAAATAAATAAAAAAGGTAGTGAATATAATAAAAAATTTAGAATGATATATAATAACAAATGTGCTTATTGTGGTATCACAACAGATGTAATAAGTTCTGAACTATTCGAAATAGATCACTTTATTTGCGAGGCATCATTTAATGGTGATTCTATAAAAGCTGGTGAGATAAATAATTTGGTTTTATCGTGTAGAAAATGCAATCTGGCAAAAAGGGATTTTAAGTGGAGTGAAGAATATTCTTCTATGTTTAATGTTGACGATGGAAGCATAACAAAATTATTTTACAGAGATGAGGATTATTATATTAGAATAGAAAAAGAATACATAACGGACAGCGTGATTTGCAGTTTTTATAATAAACTTAAATTAAGTGAAGAAATTAGAAGATTAGATTTTTTGCTTATGAATATGTATGGATTTTATGAAAAGAATTCCAATGACAGCAGGATAAGAAGCATATTACAATATATTGTTCTTCTACAACGAAAAAGAAATGGATTATAGTTAATACATGAATAAGGTTTCGTGTATCTAATAGTAATAGCTTCAAATATTTATGTAAAATATAGGGAGTTCAAGACTTTTACTAAAGAAACAGATTTTAAACACAGGAGGAAATTTATGATTATAGCTATTGGAGGCGGGGAAGTAGCCTTAAATGAAACTTACGAGATAGATAAATTTATTGTAGAGTCATCAAAAAAAAGAAAATCCAAATTTTCTATTCATTCCGACAGCAAGTAAAGATGCCCCAGCATATGTAAAAATTATTGATAAATTATATGCTGGGCTAGGATGCAAAACTGACACCTTGTATTTATCTAATGTAGAAGTAGACAAGGATGAGGTCAATCAAAAGATAGAAAATGCAGACATCATCTATGTTGGTGGTGGCAATACCCAGTACATGATGAAAGTTTGGGAAGAATACGGTGTAGATAAGGCACTAATTAAGGCTTATAAAAGCGGCAAAGTGCTCTCCGGCTTAAGTGCGGGCTCTATATGCTGGTTTATTGCAGACCATAGTGATAGTGAGTTTATAGAAGGTATTGAAAAGCCAAAACCCATATGGGTTAAAGGCCTAGGAATTATACCTTATTTACATTGTCCTCATTATGATGAGCCTGAAAGAGTAGGTTTTGATGATTTCTATTCTGGACAGCTAACAAATGCGATTGCAATAGAAAATCAAGTGGCAGTTGTTTGGGATAATTATAAGATGTACGTTATTAAATCTAACCCTAATAAAAACGCATATAAACTTTCTTGGAGTGATATAGGTTTGAATAAAGAAGTTTTATCTTAAGGTTTTTATCCGGTACTGGGACTGGGACGGGACTAAAAATTTGAAAATGTCCTTTAATTAGATGGATTTGATGATATTAGAAAAAATAAAATCTAGTATTTTGAATGTTTTGGGATATATCGGATGTTTGGAAAAGAAGAATGGGAGTAAATTGGAGTATTGGGAAAACTGACATTTGTGTAAGTTTGTGGCACTTTGGAAAGTATTTTAGCAATACATTGATAACAGTGTATAGCACCATTATTCTTGTAATTCAGTAGTTTTGTGGTTAGAGAATATCAACCAGTGGTTATGCAATAAATAAATCTATATTATAAATTAAGTCCTTAGCTGTGGGTATGAAACTTATAGCTAAGGGCTTTTTGTCGTCTTTTATTTATCTGGTTTAAGTTAATCTTTGAATAGTTTAATTAAAGCGTAACTAAGTTACTGTAAGTATACGTTCTACCATTTTTGTGGTATTGAAAAGATATAAGAGTTGTTATAGAATTTTTCCTACAAGTGGTAGGATGTATAGGTATATTGTAGATATAGAAGAATTGCCAGCGTATATGTGTTTATGGTTGGTAAAGAATATGCTGATAGGCAAGGCGTAATGAAAAAGACGAAGAAGCCGTGAGAATGGATTGGTAGAATGAGTAACATTCAACTACGCATAAGAGAAAGAGGTCGATGCTGAATTGATTTATGTGTAACAGCAACGTGAAGGTGGCAAGAGTTTAAATCTCTGGCACCATACACTTGAAAAGCTTGAGTGATATTGCTATTGTTCGAGGATTAGAATATAATAAAAATACTAAAAATGGAGGTATCACTATGAAATATATGTCTGCAAGGGAAGCCGCCGCTAAATGGGGTATTTCACAAAGGCGAGTGGCGATTCTTTGTTCTGAAAGTAGAATTAATAATGCAACTATGGTAGGTAATATGTGGATTATCCCTACAACGGCAGAAAAACCAAAAGATGCAAGAACTACTCGATACAACAAACAAGAAGAAAAAATTATTAAGCCATTTCTTAAATGGGCAGGTGGTAAAGGACAACTTCTTAAAGAAATAGAAAAATATTATCCTTATGATAATGAGAATATCACAAAATATGCAGAACCATTTGTCGGTGGTGGGGCGGTTCTTTTTGATATATTAAGTAAGTACGATTTAGAAGAGGTTTATATTAGTGACATCAATGCGGAACTTATTAATACATATCGTATTATTAGAGATGATATTGATACTCTTATTTCTATGTTACAAGTTATGCAAGATGAATTTATTCCATTGGATACAAGCGATCGTAAAGTTTACTATATGGAAAAGAGAGAACGCTTTAATGATTTAAAAATCGATGGTGATGAAACTATTAATATTGAAAAAGCAGCATTGATGATATTTCTTAATAAGACTTGCTTTAATGGACTTTTTCGTGTGAATAAAAAAGGTTTATTCAATGTTCCAATGGGGTCATATAAAAATCCAATGATTTGTGATGAAAATAATCTTCAAGCGGTATCTCAGAAGTTACAAAAGGTTACCATTGTTTGTAGTGATTATAGATTGTCAAAAGAGTTTATTGATGAACATACTTTTGTATATTTTGATCCACCATATCGTCCGCTTACAAACACAGCAAGTTTTACAGCATATACGGAAACCTTGTTTAACGATGAAAGTCAGAAAGAATTGGCGGAGTATGTTGGCGAATTGAATAAAAGGGGTGCAAAGATTGTAGTGAGCAATTCAGATCCTAAAAATTCAAATATAGATGATGATTTTTTTGATGATATTTACGCTGAGCATAAAATTAAACGAGTAGAAGCAACAAGGATGATTAATTGCAATGGTAAATCCAGAGGAAAAATTAAAGAATTACTTATATCTAATTTTTAATGCGAAACAGTATTATAATAAATACAGAAAAAAGTGGAGAAAAGAGCATTAGAAATTCATGGCACTGCTAAATATTGATGTGAAATATATTTATTTCTTATTTGATTGATTTAGAGACAATACATATAAAGACGTACTAGATTATATGATTAGTATGCATTGTCAATATTGCTTTGAATATATATACTATCATCAAAATTGAGACTACCTATACTAAAAAAAGATGAGGAGAAATGGTAAATGGAAAGAAATTTTATAGATTGGCTATCAGGTTTTCGTAATAGCATAGCTGATTATGGATATTATATAGACTTTGAAAAAGTGCATAGAAATGTTGATGGAATAAAAGTGGAATTACATGTTTTAAACTCTCTTATTGGTTCTCAAAACATAGAAAATGATTTTGAAAGATTGATGAGAAAGTATCCTGAAATCATGAAATGTATTCCTTTACTCTTGGCAGTACGAGCAAAAGAAATTTATTGCCAAGATGAAAATGGCGGATTTTTATATCAATTTGACTTTGAAAAATATCCGCCTACTAGTCATGGTCATTATGAAAAATATAAATATTTTATGAGAGAAACAGGACTATTTGATTTGTTGGAAAAACATCTTATCAATAATTTAGTCGATTATGTTACAGGTGTTGAAACAGGACTCGATTCAAACGGCCGTAAAAATCGTGGTGGACATCTTATGGAAGATTTAGTTGAAAGCTTTATTTGTAAAGCAGGATTTGTAAAAGACGAAAACTATTTTAAAGAAATGTATATTCATCAAATTACAGATACATGGAATATCGATTTATCCGCTATTTCTAATCAAGGTAAGATGGAAAAACGCTTTGATTTTGTTATAAAAACACCAAGCATGATTTATGGTGTTGAAACCAACTTTTATACAAGTGGGGGAAGTAAATTAAATGAAACAGCGCGCAGTTATAAAACGCTTGCTATTGAAACAAACACTATAAATGGATTTACATTTGTGTGGTTTACTGACGGAAAAGGTTGGACAAGTGCGCGTAATAATCTTGAAGAAACTTTTGATGTTATGGAACACATTTATAATATCAAAGATTTAGAAGAAGGCATTATCAATAAAGTAATGATATGAGGTACAATAAATGTCGAATAGAATATTTAGATATAATGTAAATTTAGTTCCACTACATATAGAAAATCAAGCACAAAATGCTTTTAGAGATGAACTCAATAATATACCATATTTGCTATATGAGGTTGAAAATTTGTCAACAGGAGAAATAATTGCAATTAATAAACCAGGAGGAAAAAGAAACTTTGGTAGGTTATCAAGAGATGATTTTATGGTGTTTATTTTCAATCCATGTGAACAAAAATTATGGTTAATTAGCCATAGTGAAATTAGTGATGATATAGCGGATAAATATAACTATGATGAGAGGGAGGCATTATTGCTAATTAAAGGTCTTTATAATGTTTGCTGTGGTGATGAACCGGATGAGGTTATTGATAGATTGCAAATTCGTGATACTATTGGACTTCCTGTAGAAACAATTCTTAAAGTATATAAATGGATTTGGGGACAAGAAGATTGCAATTATCCGACTAAAGCTGGACGGTGGCTTTCAATGAATGCTTTGTTGGATAGATTTGGAGTTAATATAGAGGATATTTGATGATATGGCGAAAAAAATAACAAAATGGGAACCAGATGATTTTGAACTTGAAATGACTACGCACTGGTCCTTTCCAAAGCGTGGTGACTGGGCAACGCACGATGCAAAATGGAGAGGGAATTGGTCACCTTATATTCCTCGTAATATTTTACTTCGATATTCAAAGGAAAATGATTTAGTATTAGATCAGTTTGTTGGTGGAGGGACTACACTCGTAGAAGCAAAGCTGCTCAATCGAAATATTATTGGTGTAGATGTGAATGATACAGCACTTGCAAGATGCAAAGAGAAAATAGATTTTGAGCATGAGGGGGCAGATGGCAAGGTTTATTTACGTAAGGGAGATGCACGCAACTTAGATTTTATCAGCGATGAAGGAGTTGATTTAATTTGTACGCATCCACCTTATGCCAATATTATCAAATACAGCGAAGATATATCTAAGGATTTATCTCTGTTAAAAGTGAAAGATTTTTTAGAAGAGATGAAGTTAGTGGCCTCTGAAAGTTATAGAGTTTTGAAAAAAGATAAATTTTGTGCTGTCCTAATGGGAGACACTCGTCAAAAAGGCCATATGATACCCATGTCTTTTGAAGTGATGAAAATCTTTGAAGATGCTGGATTTAAACTTAAAGAATTGATTATTAAAGAGCAACATAATTGCCGAGCAACGGGGTATTGGAAAACGAATAGTGTGAAGTATAACTTTTTATTAATAGCGCATGAATATTTGTTTGTGTTTAGGAAATAGGGTGTTGTTGTATGCCACATTCTTAGTTGTCAACATATATGTTACACATTGAGAAGTATTCTGATACAACTTGTCTTGGATTGAGGGCTTTTTCCCCTATCATCTTGAGTATTCATTTTCTGCTATATTTCTCGATTTCTCTTAGTTTGATAGCATTTATTCCCGTAGCTTGGAAAACGAATACATTTAGTCAGAACATATCTTATATCAATTTACACTTATTGCTAGGGATACACATCCATGTATGTCTAGTTGGAATAGCTTTTTAAACAAACTCCCTGATAAAGCCCTCTATGTGCCATTAGGTATCATACTTATATAGGTGATTGGTACATTCAGCTATACATGGTATGATATAGATAATAGTTGTAGGGGATAGTCGTATTGTAGATGATCATAGGCATAGAAAGGGGCGACGTAATGGCAAAAAGGAAAAGACATGACGATAAGGCGAGAGAGTTTTCAGAGGAAACGCCTGTTATAGAGGGTCATAATGTCACCATATCTCGTAATCGAAATGGACATAGGTTGCATGAAAAACAGGGGCACCACGCGATGGACGTGAAAACGGATATGGCGGGATTGCCACATGAGGAGAAAGCACACTTGCCCATTGTGGCGATTTGTTATGACTTTGATAAAACGCTGTCTCCTAGTGATATGCAGGCTCAAGGGTTTATTCAGTCCTTGGATTGTGAAATTTCTGATTTTTGGAAAGATTCTAATGAACTGGCGGAACGTAACGAGATGGATCAGAATTTGGCCTATATGTATATGATGATACAAAAGGCGCATGGTAAAGTGTTGGTGACGAGAGCTAGTTTAGAGCGGTATGGCCGACAGGTTACGTTGTTCCCAGGAGTTACTACGTGGTTTCAGCGCATGAATGAGTATGGCAGGCAACATGGAGTCCAGGTAGAGCATTACATTATTTCATCGGGCCTTAAAGAAATGATTGAAGGCACGCCCATTGCCCATGAGTTCACTAAAATTTATGCCAGTTCTTTTTATTATGATCGAGCCGGCGTGGCAGTATGGCCAGCACAAGCAGTTAACTTTACCAATAAAACACAATTTTTGTTTCGCATAGAAAAGGGCACCTTAGATGTGAATGATCAGGCTGTCAATGATTACACTAGTTCGGATGAATATCGTGTGCCCTTCCGCAATATGGTGTATATTGGCGATAGTGACACAGATATTCCTTGCATGAAATTAGTCAACACGAATGGCGGTCATTCAATTGGCGTCTATGATCCTACCTTGCGTGATCGGACAAAAGTATGTCGCATGTTGACGGAACATCGTATTAGATATTTTGCTCCCGCCGATTATTCTAAAGGGTCCGATTTATCCTCGCTGGTGGAATGCATTATTGACCGCACCGCAGTGAATGAACGATTAGAACAAGTTCACTTTGCCTGTCATCGCGATACGGAAGCTTACTGGAAGAAGCAATCGGAAGAGGATAAGGCTAAGAATAAATTGATTAGCCAATTGGAAGATAGTGTTAACTTTGCTAGCACCCATTCAATTATAGAAAAATTATCTCACTGGACGACATGGCATGATGAACAGCGACAGAAATTAATTCATATTGCCTTGACGAATACACAGGTGTTGCATATTATCAACGATGAGGATATTGGTGATTTTTATGCTATGATTTGTGAACGGTGTGATACGGAAGAATCTCAAAAAATAAGGGCCTTATTGGAGGGAAAGAACGCACATACATAGCAATGCTACTGCTAGATTGGCGAATGTTACATCCAGTTAGCTGATAAAGGAGAGAGAATGAAGATTCGTAACGGTACTGAGGCCGATATACAAGCTTGTTTAGCGATTTACAATTATGAGGTGCAACACGGTGTGGCAACGCTTGATCTAACAGAGCGCACACTTTCAGAATGGCGCGTGTGGTTTCGTGAACATCATCAGGATAATCACATCGTACTGGTGGCGGTAGATGAGGTAGAAACCGTTTTGGGGTATGCCACATTGTCCGCCTATCGCGTGAAAGAAGCTTTTAAAAGTACGGTTGAATTGTCCATCTATGTGCATCCCGAGCACCGACAGCAAGGAGTGGCTACGGCGTTAATGGAAACTATCGTAGGATTGGCACGAGCCGATGAACGTACGCATTTGGTCGTATCCGTTATCACGTCGGGCAATCAGGCGAGTATAGCCTTACATCATCGGTTTGGTTTTACTTGTGCCGGAACGATCCCTGAAGTGGGATATAAAAAGGGATCTATGCAAGGTATTGATCAGTATTGGTTACGTGTGTAATCAAACGATACGAGTAATCATTGGTACATGACATGATTTTTTTCACATGTGCTTTTTAGAAAGAGCGCATAGTGAGAGACTCTATTGAACGTAATTGGTTCTTATACATTTAATATAGGTAGGTTAGCGTTGATGCATAGAGCACCATGTTATAAGAGAAAAGGCACTCTTAGGAACATTGGGGTAGCTTGTTATAGATGATTGGTGTATACTTAAGACATAATCGTAATAAGTTTGCGTATACTATAAGTGAGGTAAGAGCCTTGATGAAGATTAGAAAAGATATGCCCCTAGTGGAGGCGTTAGCGGTGTCTCCCGTGATTCCAGAAATTTTAGTCAATTATGGTATGCTATGCCTATTTTGTAATGCTACAGAAGGTGTATCGGTATTAGAAGCCTGCAAGGGCCATGGCATGACAGAGTCTTATGTAGATGATATGATTGAAGATATTAATGATTATCTAGCGAATATTACGCCAGAAGAATTAGAAAACGCGCGGGATTCTATTTACGCTAGTTTTAACACCTATCATGGGCGCATGTAAGTTAGAACTTGTGGTGCGTTCATTAGATGATTGCTATAGAAAATCTCCTTGAATTTTCCACATCTATGCTCATTGCAACTGGTATAGTACGTTTTTTAGGTGATTTTTCTAGGATCGTAAAACGTTTTTCTTATAAAGTGCTATTAGACATATAAGTAGAAATCAAAGGTATAACCAAGAATAGTGCTGTTAGAATTTTCTATCATATGAGAAGTGCCTAGCTTTAGATAACCATAAAATGGTATGGTGCAGAGTGGTTATGAAAGTCAACCAGCATAAGACGCGACTGATTTATAAGCCACGATATATAGGGAGGTTAACATGATAACCACTATAGCCTATTGTATGGTGACATGGATACCTATAGAATAAGGATAAGAAAAGCCCTTATAACACTAGACATAATTGGTGTTATAAGGGCTTATAGTATGCGGGGTGAGAATATGACTCTTAGCGATAGGCAACACGTTCTGGTTGCATGTCGTGAAAGTGCAATCGTTCCTTGGCCGTTTGTTCCCAGTCTGTACCAGGTTTACCATAGTTGGCAAAAGGGTCAATGGATAAGCCACCACGAGGCGTGAACTTTCCCCATACTTCAATATATTTAGGATCCATCAGACGAATTAAATCTTTCATAATGATGTTGATACAGTCTTCGTGAAAGTCGCCATGATTGCGGAAACTAAATAAATATAATTTTAAGGATTTACTTTCTACCATTTTTTTGTCCGGCACATAGGATATATAAATGGTGGCAAAATCTGGTTGTTTTGTCATGGGACATAAACTAGTAAATTCGGGACAGTTAAATTTTACAAAGTAATCGTTATCAGGATGTTTATTGTCGAACGCTTCTAATACTTGTGGCGCATAATCGGTTGGATAGGTAGTAGTGTGACCTAATCCAGTAACGCCGTGTAATTCTTCTGTAGTTCTTCCAGTGCTCATAATGACCTCTTTCTTAATTAGTATACGCACGTATGGCATGAGAAATCTAGGATAGGCTCTGTATGTCATACGTGCATACTATCAATTATCATATTCTATACAATCGATGTACATCTGTGATGGATGCTCAATACTACATAGTAGTACGTGATACTTTATTATACATTATTTTATGAAAGATGGCTAAGGAACTGATTTTTATACGACATAGGCGCTACTTGTAACTACTTGCCATCAGATGGATGTCACTATGCATCATAGTGCTGTATGAAGATAGAAAAGTATACAGCTAGAAACATATACGGATAGAAAAGCATCAAGATAGAAATGGTTATAGATAGAAATGGATGAGATAGGTAGTGTGTATCACCCATCTATGATAGTAGGATAGGGTGTCTATGAGAAAGAGGGATAATGAGACCTATAAAAATATTTTTACATAGTAGGAAAGACATTGGATTATATGCTATGATATAGGAATATAGATGTAATACAATGAGCACAGAACTTGTAGATGGTCTAACTGCGATTCGTAGATATAGTGTTTTTCTATGTATAAGGTATAGGGATAGTAGTGCTTGGTGTACATAAATTGATAGTATGAGGGGTAGTATGAGGCAATTATGGAAAACAATACAATATAATATAAAGCGAGTTATGGAAGTGGATCCAGCCGCCACATCGGTGATTATGGTGCTATGGACATATCCACATATGACAGCATTATTTTGGCATTTTTTTGCCCATCGCTTATACAAGCGAGGCTGGTGTATACTAGCGCGACGCATTGCACTCCATGCGCGCCGTGTTACAGGGATTGAAATTCATCCCGGTGCCACGATAGGACGCGGGTTGTTCATTGACCATGGTATGGGTGTCGTTATTGGGGAAACGGCGATTGTTGGTGATGATGTTACGTTGTTTCATGGCGTGACGCTAGGCGGTATGTCGTCAAAGCGCGTGAAACGACATCCTACAGTTGAGGATAATGTACTGATTGGTACGGGCACTAAAATTCTTGGAGATATTACCATTGGGGCACGTACAAAAATTGGCTGTAATTTGGTGATTAAACACGATATTCCTGCGGATATGATTATCTTTGAAACGGATCCAGAAAATATGTATGTGCGAAAACCACAATCGGAAACGATAGAGCCTAACCAATTAGAACGAGCAGAGCATGAATCCTCATTGGCGTCGAAGAAAAAAGAAAACTATATCGAGTATTATATTTGACAACCTATAGTGAGTATGGTATTATAGCAAAGTAAAGCTTGGAGGATTACTCAAGAGGCTGAAGAGGACGGTTTGCTAAATCGTTAGGGCGGGTTACCGTCGCTAGGGTTCGAATCCCTAATCCTCCGCCATGCTTTTTTTACAACTGAATGAAATATGCAACGTAGCAAAACCTTGTACATACTAGGTTTTGCTATTTTTATAGGAAAAATAGAAGTCACCTAACTTTCATAGTAGTGAAATAGAGTATAATAGAGCATATCGATATGAGGAATGTTCTTTTGTCAGATTGCGTACCTCATGGTAGTATAGATACAGGGATGGTACATAGCAGTAGAGAGAACGTGAGGGACGTATATGAGTACAACGGTAGGAATTATAGGATTAGGGCTATTAGGTGGTTCTATGGCAAAGGCCTTACGAGCGTTTACCGATTATGAGGTGATCGGCTATGCGCGGCGACAAGAAGTGTGCGATGCAGCATTACTCGATGGGTGTGTCAGTAGTGCCTCTACGGATGTAACAGACATAATTGAGAATTCTCACATTGTCGTCTTTGCTTTACCGCCTGATAGAAATGCAAAATTATTTACAGAAACGGCCCATTTATTTCGCCCTGGCATGGTGGTGACAGATGTATCTAGTGCGAAACGTAATTTTGTAAAAGCTGTGTATGATGCGATTCCAGAAGGTGTGCGATTTGTATCCATTCATCCTATGGCGGGATCAGAGCGAGGCGGCTTTGAAATGACCACGAAGGAACTGTTTCGCCATACCACGTGGATTGTATTAGATGATCCGACTCGGACTTGTTGGAGTGAACAAGTGGCACAGGAATTGAGTAATATGGGACGCGCTTTTGGGGCCCGTGTAATACATGTGCTGTTAGGCGAACACGATGACTACTTAGCTAGTGTGAGCCATATGCCGCACTTGATGGCGGCTACCGTAGCCGTTGTCGGCGGTGGCGGTGAGGATGGCACATTTCGCATGCAATTAGCAGCAGGAGGGTTCCGTGATGTCACTCGCATTTGTGCAGGTAATCCAAGTATGTGGAGAGAAATTTTGCGAGGAAATCGAGAGGCGGTCCTTCGTGAGTTGACCGAAGTGGAAACACAAGTGGCTAGATTGAAAGAATTGTTAGTGGCCGATGATGAAGGACGTGGGTTAGAAGAATATTTGCGCAAAGCGAAAGCGATTAGAGATACATTTACAGAGTTAATGGTCAAGTAAAGACGTAGAGGAGGACCTATGAGTACGTTTAAAGAAACATGTGCAGCGATTACAGCGCGCAATAGAGATATTGAAACCGCCATTAAAGAAGAATGGCAACAAAGAGATTGTGTAGAAGCGTATGGTAAATTAGTACCCATGGTAGCACAATATGGGGCGGCGACGGAGCAAGTGTCGCCGATGCCACCGAAACGATGTATGATTATTGCCTCGGCAGATCACGGTATTGCCAAATTAGGGGTTAGTGCCTATCCTATTGAAACAACGGTAGGCATGACACAAAACTACTTAATTCCTAAAGGAGCAGGCGCCAACGCACTGGCTAACTACTGTGAAGCGGATATGGAAGTCATCGATATGGGAGTAGCTGCTGATATGTCGTGGGTGCCAGGATTACGCTCGTGCAAGTTAGGTATGGGAACTCATAATTTTCTAGAAGAACCAGCTATGACGAAGGAGCAAGCTATTAAGGGCATCGAAGCAGGCATTCAGTTGGTAGAAGAAAAACATAGTGAAGGATATAACGTATTTTTAGTGGGAGAAATGGGAATTGCCAATACTACCTCTAGCGCCTTAATGACGGCTAAATTTGCGGGCCTAACAGCTGACGAAGCAACAGGACGAGGCAGTAATATTTCCGATGAACGATTGAAATTGAAACAACGGGTAGTGCATGACACGTTGGTAAAATACAAGGACATTCCATCAACCGATGGATTGGGCATCCTGGCGGCCGTAGGTGGTTTTGAATTTGCTTGCATTGTGGGGGTTATCTTGGGTGCTGCTGCCCATAAATGCATGGTGATTATTGACGGATTTAATACGACTGCTTGTGCCATGGTAGCGCATTCCTTAGCACCTATGTCTATGGATTATGTGATGGCTTCTCATTTATCGGCTGAAAAAGCTCATAAAAATGCGTTGGCCAAGATGGGTCTAGCCGCCTATGTGGATTTGGGCCTTTGCTTAGGTGAAGCATCGGGTGGTTCTATCCAAATGGGCATGTTAGATTTAGCAGTACACATGTATAGAACTATGAAAGGGGTATAATGATGGCACAGAGCATACCTAATACAATAGAATGGAATCGTGATGGCATGACGGTAGGCACACTTGATAGAGAGGCAATGAAAGCATGTCGTGAACGAATTGATAATTTAACGAAACCGATTTATAGTTTGGCACAATTAGAGGTTATCGCTGAACGATTAGCAGGCATTTATAAAGTACCAAAACCGCATGATTTACGATATGGAGTAATTCTGTTCTGTGCAGATCATGTAGGACCTACATCGAATATGGCACATAGTTTACAGCGCGTAATGCGCTTTCACGAAGGACGTACAGCCACACAGGGGGGCGCTAGTAAATTGAAAGCCCCTGTGTATGTAGTGGATGTAGGCCTTGGGTGTGACACATCTGACTTGTCGACCATTGCTACTATGCCCGTTGTGAAAGGACGAGGTTCAGGAGAACAGGCACTATCCAAAAAGGAGTGTCAAGAAGCGATAGCCGTCGGTGTGTCATGGGCTAAGCGTTTGCACAGAGAGGGCATCGAAGCCGTTTCTCTAGGACATATTGGCGAAGGCGCCTATTTAGGAGCGTTACTGGTTACGGCAAAGGTAACAGGTGTTGCTGTAGATACCCTGCTCGACGCGTGTCATAAGAAACTAGAGAAAGATAATGATAGTACCCATATAGATGTATCTATGATGAATGAAACAGTAGATACAGTAGATGATATCGTGCGCCTAGCTGGAGCAGATATAGCAGCCTTAGTGGGATTTGTACTAGGTGCAGTGGCTTGCCGAATGGCGATTGTGTTTGATAATGTTATAACAGGGGCAGCTGTCGTAGCGGCTACGGCGATAGAACCTAATGTAATAGAGTATGTATTCCCATCTGCCGCTTATGATGATGCGGTGCATCAAGAACAAATGAAGTATTTACAGATGAAACCTTATTTATACTATGATGTATCGATTGATGAAGGACTAGGTGCTACTATGGGATTATCAATCCTCGACGCATCTATGCATATGCTTAACGATATGAAAACTTTTGTGGAAGCAAATGTAGCGGCCGCAGAAGATGGACCAGGTAATGAACGACAAGAAAACCCAGATAATTATAAAAAGGGCAAAGCGTAAACTTAGGATATAGTAAGCAGTGTAAACGTAGTATAGTGGGGGATTAGCAAATGAAATTATATGCCTTATGTACTTCTGGTATTAGTGGTAATATGATGGTGGGCGCCTTATTAGATTATGGCGTCCCTTTTGCGTACTTTCAGAAGGAAATTGAAAAATTACATCTGGCAGGATTTGACTATATCTATCAGCCTCGCTCCTATGAGATGCATGGGTGTGAAAGTATGTTACAGGTTGTGAGGTTAGATGATAAGACAGAAGAAATGGCTGATGACAATCATATCATACATGATGAGGGACCCCATGCAAGAGAGACCGTGAAACAATCTGACAAAGTCATTGTAAATCATTATAGACCCATGACTGGACAACGTGATGTGAGAATCGAGGGCACCTTTTTTGATGTTACTTTGCATGCTATCACGCATCAACCTGTATGGAAACGGACTCTACGGCACTGGGGGAGAACGGTTACTAAATCAATCGGCGTAGCGCCAATCGTATCGCATGGAGTAAAACGCAATTATGGGGATATTGTGAATATCATTCGTCACAGTCATGTATCTGATTGGGTGAAAGAAAAATCCATAACCGCATTTACTCACCTAGGCGAAGCAGAAGCTGCTGTTCATGGCGTATCTATCGATAAGGTACATTTTCATGAAGTGGGCGCCATTGATTGTATCATTGATATAGTAGGGACGATGATTGGCATGGAATACATAGGAGCCAGTGAATTAGTCATATCGCCCCTACATGTCGGTACGGGTCAAGTGTATTGTGACCATGGGTGGATGCCAGTGCCGACACCGGCTACAGAACAATTATTGCAGGGGGTACCGACTTTTACGACGCACGTTATGGGTGAATTAGTCACACCTACTGGAGCTGCATTAGTGAAAACCTTGGCTACTCATAGTGTGTCTAGCATAGAGGAGATGGAAACATGTCTTACTGGATGCAATGCGATTGGTTATGGCTTTGGATCGCTACATTTACCCATACCAAACGTCTTAGTGATAGGTAGTCATTAAATAAGGAGTATCACTGTTACTATATAGTACTTAACTTATATTACTATTTTAGTAGTAGGCCTATTCAGTAAAAAAGTGTTGACAATGCCTAGGTGATTTGCTATTATTATAAAGCAGTCAAGAACAAGATGTGTAAGTCGGCTTGACAGTCTATAGCGATTGTGTTATGATTGTCTTCGGTTCTGTATGCGGGAATAGCTCAGTGGTAGAGCACCGCCTTGCCAAGGCGGGGGTCGCGAGTTCGAATCTCGTTTCCCGCTCCATACATTCCTCGATAGCTCAGTTGGTAGAGCAATCGGCTGTTAACCGATCGGTCGTAGGTTCGAGTCCTACTCGGGGAGCCATTTTGTTTTTGGGTAAAGTCACTTTTGAAGGGGTATCGCCAAGCGGTAAGGCAGTGGACTCTGACTCCACCATTCAAAGGTTCGAATCCTTTTACCCCTGCCAATTTCATATATGGTTCACTAGCTCAGTTGGCAGAGCACCTGACTTTTAATCAGGGTGTCCCGAGTTCGAATCTCGGGTGAGCCACCATTTATGGCCCGTTGGTCAAGCGGTTAAGACACCGCCCTTTCACGGCGGTATCGGGGGTTCGATTCCCCCACGGGTCACCAATTATATATGGACGATTAGCTCAGCTGGGAGAGCGCCTGCCTTACAAGCAGGATGTCGGCAGTTCGATCCTGTCATCGTCCACCACAATAACGGCGATAACTTCGGTTATCGCCGTTTTCGGGTTATAGGACAAAAAGTGTTGCTAAAAAGTCTGGATCCCCTTGATTTTACTGGCTTAAATAAGGTTTTATCTTTCTAGAGAGATATATTTTTTAGAAGGAGTATAATTATGAAACTAGTCAGATGTCCTAATTGTGGTTTCGTTTGTAAGAGAAATGGTAAAACAAATGCGGGTTCTCAACGTTGGTATTGCAATCAATGTTCTTGCTCATTCACAAATAAAGTGAATAAAACTAACAATAATTTACAGATGTTTTTGGATTGGTTATTTGGTAAATGCACACAGTTAGATATGTCTGGCGATGGTCGTTCATTTCGTAGAAAAACATCACAGTTTTGGGAACTTTGGCCATTACTACCAAAAGTTAAATCATCAAGTAGCGTGGTATTTGTTGATGGTATTTATTTAGCTAGAAATGCTTGTATTTTAATCTGTTGTAATGAGACTCATATCTCAGGCTGGTATGTTTGTAGATATGAGCATTCTAAGGCTTGGGAGGCTTTATTACGACGTATTTCATCACCTACAGTAGTCATATCCGATGGTGGTACCGGCTTTCAAAAAGCATTAAAAAAAGTTTGGCCAAAAGCCAAACTACAAAGATGCTTATTTCATGCATTTCAACAAGTAAAACGCTATACCACAATACGTCCTAAAACGATTGCTGGGTGTGAATTATATGGGATTGCAAGGGATTTATTAACGATACATACGCAAGATCATGCTGTGAAGTGGATACAAAACGTTATGTTGTGGAAAGTACGACATAGAGTATTCCTATCAGAAATGACAGTTGATGAAAATGGTACGATACGACCTAAACATGAACGACTTATAAAAGCAGAAAATTCCTTAGTTAAATTAATTAATAAAAGATGTTTGTTTACTTACTTAGATGCATCGTTAACATGTACTTGCTCAGCTACTAATAATCGTATAGAAGGTGGTGTAAATGCTCAGTTACGCACTATGTTACGTAATCATAGAGGAATGTCTATTGAAAGACGAATAAAAGCGGTATTCTGGTGGTGCTATATGCACTCACCGAACCCGCTTTCTAATGCAGAAATACTTAAGGTTATGCCGACCAACAAGAGTATTTCTGATATATATCATACCATACATGAACAATCTAGGTTAGAAGCTTCTATTCCGACTTGGGGTGATGCTATTATTTGGAGTGACTTGCATAATTATGATCGCCTATTTACCAATCTTTGGGATTGAAATAGCAACACTTTTTGTCCTATAACCCCCGTTTTCGTATATCTATAGGAGTGTACGTGGTAGTAGAACGTGTAAAAGTCTAGTGAAGACATACAATTAGGTATGCCTTGCTAACTCGTCATGGATAGAGAATATACATAAATAAGTATTACCATATCTTATAATTTAATTACTTTTTTATCAGAACACTTACGTCTTTGGAAAGCTCTATTTTATTATTCTTAATAAAATTTTTATAATCTGATATAAAAATATCTTTTTTAGTTTTATTCCTTCTATAAATACTATACCTTATACTCTCCCATAGCTTCTTTTACCATTCCAGCATGCCTATCTGTCGTCTCTAATGACATTTCATGGTATTTATCAAATACTTCATATAAATATTTGTATTTAACTCTATTTTCAATTATTTTTTTAGAGAATCTGTATCATCGCTTGTAGAGGTATGAATGTATAACACCAATACATCACGTTATCATGATGAAATGATACTCTTTTTAGTGGTTATCAGAATATACAGTAGCTAAAAATAATTCGGGTGAGTGAATGATTTCTTTTAATTGGCTTATAGTAGTAGCATTCTCTCTCAACATCTTGTAGATAGCACAGGCTTGTGCTTGTGTGCTAGCAGATCGCTTCGGATTAAATTCAATATCTGTAAAGATGTCGTACTTAGCAATTTCATCGGCGATAGCAGAATTTTCAGGCGCTGATAGTACCATTATGTATAACCAATTATAGAAAAAACTAGTTGGTTGTAATGGAAATGCTTTGTCTTGAAAACAGAAACCAGTTAAGGTGTCTTCGTTATGTAATCGTCGCATGGTTTGTTTTAAGGTTACAGAATCTTCTGATTCAGATATAGTACCCCACTGAGCACCGTGATGTTTAAAGACTTTGCTTTTTTGATATAATTGCTCTACTGTATAGAAATGGCCGGCTATACATGTGCTTAATCTGAAAGCACTCGCTTTTACGCCCCACGGGTTAGTAGATTTAGTAGATACTTCTAATATGTTAGCTTGTGGATAGCTTTGCTGGATAGCGGTGTGCCATTCGGCAATGGATTTTTGCTTTTGAGAACGAGCAAATCCACTGTGCCATGTAAATTCAAAACTTTTTTCTTCTACATTATTTGAAAGATAGAGAAATGCGGGTCGTTTAGCCATAAAAAAACTCCTTTGTAATAGTAAATAGAATGAATATCCTATCGTGGGGCATACATGATAATATAGACGCCAATTAAAGATACGATACCGCCAATTATATCATACCTATCTGGCATGATACCGTCGATTGCCCAGCCCCATAGAATTGATAAAACGATAAAAATACCACCATAGGCGGCGTAGACCTTACCAAAGTTGGCCGTTTGTAATGTAGGGATGATTCCATATGCAATGAGTACAAGAGATCCTGCTAAAAAATAAAAAAGACTTTTGTCATCTTTCACATAGAGCCATATTAAATAGCCACCACCAATTTCACAAAGGCCAGCCATTATAAAATAAAATATAGATTGTAGCATGGTATGCTCCTTTGTAGATACTATGAATAATTATTAAAATTGTAATATAAGTTGTAAAAATTGTAAATATTCTAGAAAAAAGAAGTATACTGATTACTCCTTATAGATATAATAGTATATTTATTTTTATATAACACATGTTCATATTTTACAAGTATTTTACTAACAGAAAGCCCCTATTATCTATCTAGTTATATTTATTTTATCGATAATGAAGAATCACTATATGATAATAATAATCAATTAATAATTTTAAAATATACATTTGTAAAATAGCCTATAATATACGATAAATTCCTATAAATGTTAAATTTAAAGGGTTTTATAGAAAAATTTCGACAGATGATGTTAAGATGTTTACAAATAAAAATTTATATGCTAATATATTGTTAAATGATAATAGTTATCATAAAGAAAATAAGGAGGTGCTAATATGAACAGGTATATGAAAAAAATTATCAAATCGATCGGCATACAATGTTTCATTTTATTAAGTTTTGTCATTCTTGCCTCTGGTTGTGGAAATACACAAGATACGGGACAAGGAAATACGGGGGATAGTCATAAATTGCAAGTGGTAGCCACTACAACTATGCTATCCGATTTAGTAAAACAAATTGGCGGTGATCAAGTTGAGGTGCAAGGCCTTATGAAAGCAGGGGTAGACCCTCATTTATATCAAGCGACAGCAGGCGATGTAGAGGTTATGAACAAAGCTGATATAGTCGTATATAATGGCATACATTTGGAAGGAAAAATGGGAGCCATTTTTGATAACTTGGAAAAACAAAAGAAATCAATTATCCGTGTAGGAGATGCCATTGATCCAGCTACCTTGCTAGATTTTGAAGAAGGTGGTACTACGGTAAAAGACCCTCACATTTGGTTTTCTGTAGCTAATTGGAAATTAGCTGCTGAGGCAGTTGCTAAAGGATTATCTAAAAAAGATCCTGCCCATGCTACGCTATATGAAGCCAATGCGAAAAAGTATATAGCCCAATTAGATGAACTAGATACGTATATTCATGAACAAGTGGCTACAGTACCAGAAACGTCACGTGTGTTGGTAACGGCTCACGATGCATTCTCTTATTTTGCACGGGATTATGGATTTACTGTAAAAGGATTGCAAGGGGTTAGTACGGTTAGCGAAGCAGGTACGGGAGATATTTCTGAATTAGCAGATTTTATTGTAGCACATCATATTAAAGCAATCTTTGTAGAGTCCTCTGTACCGACCAAAACAATTGAATCCTTGCAAGCAGCGGTAAAGGCTAAAGGACAAGATGTTGTTATTGGCGGCGAATTGTATTCTGATTCTCTTGGCAGTAGCGACACACCAGAAGGTACATATATTGGTATGTATAAGAAGAATATTCAAATTATTACAGGGGCCCTACGATAGGTAGTGATTGAAAAGAAAGGTTATGTATGGAACCAGTAATTACTGTAGATAATGTAACAGTGGCCTATGATGGTGATCCTGTATTAGAACGGGTAAGTGTAGATATTCCTAAAGGGGCGTTAATGGCGATTGTCGGGCCTAATGGGGCTGGTAAATCCACGCTATTAAAAGCCATTCTACATTTATTGGAACCTCGACAAGGCCAGATTACTTATCATATTC
Organism: Veillonella montpellierensis; assembly: GCF_947090115.1. Lineage (NCBI taxonomy): Bacteria > Bacillati > Bacillota > Negativicutes > Veillonellales > Veillonellaceae > Veillonella > Veillonella montpellierensis. The sequence goes on along the minus strand of NZ_CAMUMS010000011.1, from coordinate 29,880 downwards.
ACGGAGCAAGAACGTTTAAAGAAGCACAACCATATATAGCCTATATTCCTCAAAATAATTCTGTGAACTGGGATTTTCCAGCGACGGTGTTTGATATTGTCATGATGGGACGATATGGTAAATTAGGTTGGTTTCGACGTCCTAAGCAACAAGACAAAGATATAGTCGCTCAATGTATTCATCAGGTAGGACTTGATGAATTTCAAGAGCGGCAAATCAATGAATTATCTGGAGGACAGCAACAACGAGTGTTTCTGGCACGGGCGTTGGCACAAGAAGCAGAGGTCTATATATTAGACGAGCCTTTTAAAGGCATTGACATTAAGACAGAGGAAATGATTGTAGGCATGTTGAAAGACATGCAAAAACAGGGAAAAACTATTTTAGTGGTTCACCATGCATTACATACGGTGAAAGCATATTTTAATGAAGTAATTTGTTTGAATCGGTATATGATAGGCGTAGGCAAGGTACAAGACATCTTTCATGATGAGTTAGTGCGGCGTACATTCTTGCCGTGGAGTGAAGCAAATGAGTGAATATATACAGGCCCTATCGGTATTGGTGAATGATTACACGTTTTTAGTTGTTCTCTGTGGCACATCGCTATTGGGTGCTTTATCCGGTGTCATTGGCTGTTTTATTGTATTGCGACAGGAAGCATTAGTAGGTGATTGCGTGGCCCACGCATCTTATCCAGGTATTGTAGGTGCTTTTTTATGGAGCGGTGTGAAAGAATTAAGCGGTCAATTATTGGGCGCGTTACTATCAGCTACTGTGGCGATTATGACGATTTTGATGATTAAAAAGCGAACTCGTTTACCGTCCGATGGATTATTAGCGACGATATTATCTGGCTTTTTTGGGTTTGGGTTAGTATTAATGACCATCGTACAAAAAACGGATAATGCAAATCAAGCAGGATTAAATCGATTTATATTGGGGCAAGCTTCAACGATTTTATTACATGATGTGGTATTTATTGGTGTATTAGGCTGTATGATTTTAGCATTGATCATATGGCGGTGGCAAGAATTATCGTATATGACCTTTGATAGCGACTATGCACGGACTGTAGGAATTGCTTGTCATCGCTATCAATATATGCTAGGCATTCTATCTATGATCACCGTATTGTTATCGATTCAATCGGTGGGCATCATTTTGATGAGTGCTCTATTAATTGCACCAGCAGTGAGTGCTAGACAATGGACATCGCATTTGCGGTCTATGGTTATATTAGCTGCCATATTAGGTGCTAGTAGTGCAGCAACAGGTACGATTATTAGCTCTTTACTGCATCGGATGCCAACGGGACCATCGATTGCCATTGTGATTTCTGGTATTACCTTTATTAGTTTATTAGTAGCACCTAAGCGTGGATTGTTGTGGAGATGAGTGATATGACGCCTTTTATTGAAATTATCCTCATTGCTATCGGCACATCTATCAGTTGTGCTGTATTGGGCAACTTTTTGATTTTAAGAAAGTTGTCGATGATGACAGATGCAATCAGTCATACTGTCCTATTAGGCATTGTCATTTCATTTTTCATCTTTCAAGATTTACATTCACCATGGTTATTGATAGGGGCTACGTTAATGGGCCTATTGACCGTATGGGGGACAGAATTATTGATACAGACGAAATTAGTGGCACCTGATTCGGCATTGGGATTATTATTTCCCTTTTTCTTTAGTTGTTCTGTCATTTTGATTAATTTATACGGTGCTAATGTACAGCTGGATACGGATGCTGTATTGTTGGGCGAACTAGCCTTCGCTCCGTTTGATCGATGGTTTATTGGGGATATTGATATGGGGGCAAAAGCCCTCTACATTTCTTGCATCAATGTAATTATCAATCTATCTATGGTCTATTTGTTCTATAAAGAATTAGTGGTGGCTACATTTGATGAAACCTTTGCAAAATTAAGCTATATTTCACCACTACTCGTATATTACGGACTTATGTCCTTAGTGTCGCTAACAGCGGTTGTATCCTTTCAGGCAGTTGGCTCAATCCTCCTCATTGCCTTTATGATTGTACCTGCTATGGTAGCCGCATTATGGGCAAAGACGTTAGGTAAACGAATTATCGTCAGTATTATCGTCGGTATTATAGGAAGTATACTCGGCATTTCTCTAGCCGTATACTATAATACGTCGTTAGCAGGTATGATGGCGACCGTATTATGTGCTTTATTTTTGCTTTCTTGGTGCATTGTACAAGGTATTAAACAGTACCGTAAAGTAGAATAGGTATGGTATTTTGCACAAGTATATGTGGTAACTAGTGAGTAACATATTTTCACCAGTTACTGAGTCAGAGTATGTGTAAGGGTATAATAGAGTTAGAAAGCATAGTCACAGTCTATAATATGATTGTGGTACATTAGGGTAGATTGCTAATTACATAACAAATAAAAACGTCTTATTACACTTGATATATCGTGTAATAAGACGTTTTTGTGCTTCATTGGCGTATTGCGTTTTGTAAAGAAGACTACGTGGCCCTACCCTATGCCATATGGATACGTCATAGACACATCGTATCATTTTCAACGGAAGGTAATAGGTTTTTATACACATTACCTCATATATACGTGCACACTAAGAAAAGGTAATCCGTAGAATACGACGTACAATCCTTATATTACAGGAATCGCCGCTAGCAATTCTTTTGTATAAGCAGATTGGGGGTGTGAAAAAAGATTAGAAATAGTGTCTTCTTCTTGCACGACGCCTTCTTTTAAAACGATGGCTCGATTAGCGATTTTCTTGACAGCCCCTAAATCATGAGAAATAAATACCATAGATAGATTTTTTTCTTCTTGTAAATCTTTTAACAGGTCGAGTATATCTAGGGCTACAGGGATATCAAGGGCAGTAATGATTTCATCAGCAATGAGTATGTTAGGCTTAAGACTCAAGGCACGAACGATATTCACACGTTGTAATTGTCCACCGGATAACATAGATGGATAGCGGTGTAAAATATCATCTTTCAGATGGCAACGTTCTAATAATCCATGAATATAGTCATTTTCTTCAGACATGCTCACGATTTTGTGTAGACGAATTGGTTCCGTTAGACTTTGTTGAATGGTGTGGAATGGATGCAAAGTGGTAAAGGGGTTTTGAAAAATCATTTGTATGTCGAGTCGCAAGGGTCCTGTTAAAGGATGCTTAATTAAATGACCTTCATAGTACAACTCTCCCGTAGAGGGAGCTGTTAAACAGCCTAGTATATTGGCTAAGGTAGATTTGCCAGATCCTGATTCTCCTACTAAGGCAACGATTTCTCCTTTGTCGATAGAAATATCTAATGGGTACAAGGCTGTTTTTTTGTGTACAGAAAACAGACCTCTTTCATAATAGACTTTGGATAGATTATTTCCTACTAATTGTTTCATAAGATCCCTCCGTACAGACGTTTACAGCCTTCTACAAGTGTTTTCGTATGCACTTCTTGAGGATGCTCCAATATTTCTTTTGTGGGACCACTTTCAATAATGGTACCTTGGTGCACGACCCATAATCGTTGTGCAATTTGTGCCACTAAGGCGATATTATGGCTGACTACTAACAGTGAAAGTGCATGGTGGGTGTGCAATTTTTTTAAGATGGTAATAAATTTTAATTGGTTAATGGCATCTAAGCTCGTAGTTGGTTCATCGGCAATGAGAATGTCAGGATTTGCAGCAAGACAAAGGGCAATGGCTACGCGTTGTCGCATACCACCAGAAAGAGATCTAGCATGGGACGAGAGAAATCGTTCGTCATTGGGCAATCCTAATTCGTTAAAAATGGTTTGTATTTTTTCACGACCTCCTTTAAGGTGATGGTGTTGAAAGGTTTGTTCCATTTGTGTTTCTAAGGTTTTGTAAGGATGAAGGCCGTTGATGGAATCTTGGGGAAGCATACATAGGGTATGTCCTTTATAGGATTGGTGCATTTCGTTGATATCCCTATATTCACCGTCATCATACCGCACTTGTCCCTGTGCCTGTGCACCATAGGGCAATAATCCCATCAAGGCTTTCATCATCATTGATTTCCCTGAACCAGAGGCACCGACAATGCCGATGATCTCCTGATTTTTTACGGTAAAATTAGCATGATGTATAATGGGACGATTGCCAATCGTGATTTGTAAGTCCTTGACGTCGATCATGATGTTTCCACCTTTCGTGTATCAAAGAGAAATTGAAAAATGATAGCCATTAAGAAAATACCAAGGCTCGGCCAGATGATTAATAATGGTTCGTTTACAATATAAACGCGATATTGATAGAGCATAGTACCCCAATCAGGCTTTGTAATATCGCTACCGAGTCCAATAAATGCTAAGGACGCGTATTGCAAAATATTGGAAGATGCCATGGAACCGAAATAAGGAAATACGAGAGGTAATACACTGGGAAGGATATGGCGGATAAGGATTCGTGGTCGCGAGTACCCCATAATGTGCAAAATAGAAATATATTCTTTTTTCTTAATCTCCTTAGTTAATGCGGCTGCATGATTGGCGAAATGTCCCATTTGACAGAGACCTAAGGCAATACCGGCACTAACAGGATGTAATCCAAATACAGCCGTTACCAAGAGGGCTACAATGAAAGTCGGTATAATCAATAGAAAATCTGTTACGAATTGTAACAGCATTGAAATATTTCCTTGAAAATAACCAGTTAGGATGCCTACGGTGACACCGACGGACAAACTAATCGTACCGGCAATGATGACAACTAAAAAGCTACGCAAACATCCGACTAGCATGAGTTCAGATATATCTCGACCCAAAATATCGGTACCCATAATATGATGCATACTGATAGGAGCTAATTTATCCATTAGATTTACGGGTACCATATCCATATGTCGTTGTGTGGCTACTAGGGCCAATAAAATGGCGAATAATAGCAATATGGCTATATTTTTTTTCATCTAACTCCTCCTCGTAACAAATATGTGAGTAAGGCACAAATAGCGTGAACAATTCCCATCCATAGAAGAATGAATAACAGATACGATTGGATAATGTTATAATCCTTCGCAGCAATACTTTGTACTAAAAATAAGCTTACACCGGGAATGGCAAACACAAATTCAACAACGGCGGTACCACCGATAACCCATGAAAATCGACCTACCATCGTAGAAATTAAGGCGATAAGAGCGGGACGAAGACCGTCGCGTAAGAGCAATGTATTTCGCTTAAACCCACGACAACGAGAAAAATATATGTACGGTGTATGGGCAATTTCTAAAAAATGACTTCGCATGACGCGACATAATTCACCGGCTGTTCCTAGAGCAACTAATAGTAATGCTAGTATGGTAGCTGCGGTGATATTACTATATACTTTTATAACTTGAAAATATACACTTAGTAAATAAATCACAAAGACGGCGGTCATAAAGGAAGGCACTGATTGCACGAATAATGATAAGGCACGACTAGCGCGATCCCAAAATCCTTTTGGTTTACATGCGGCGACATAGCCTAAGATAAATGCAAAAAATCCCCCTAATAATACACCACCCAGACCGATTGTGAGTGATAGTGGTACACGTCGTATGATTTCTACGCGCACATCGTGTCCTGTAATGAAAGAATTACCCCAATCTCCTTGCACAAAGTGGATAATCCAATACCCATATTGATACCATAAAGGTTTATCAAGGCCAAAAGAAACTGTTAAGAACTCAATATTTTCCTTTGTATGAGGGAGCTGATACGTGGTTAATAATTGAGTTACTGGATCACCAGGTATGGTGCGTACTAAGATAAAAAATAAAAAGCTTAAGACGAAAAAGCCTAATAGCCATTTTATTAGTTGTTTTGTAAATAACATAGATTCTCCTGATTATAAACGAAAAAAGAGGATACCTGAAAAGGTATCCTCTTCTTATTGTTAGAAGCCCAATTTTGCGTTAACTATATAATAGTCACCACCATATGGTTCATACCCTTTGATACTATCGCTTACTGCAATATGCCAATCTGGGTCTACCAAGAATAATGCTGGTGCATCTTCATATAGAATATGCTGTACATCTTGTGCCAATTTATTTCTTACGGCTCTATCTTTTTCAGTGCCCATTTGGTCTAGCAACTGATCAACGGCTGGGTTAGAATAGCCCATTGTATTGTTTGATTCGTTGGTTCTGAAGAATTGATTAAGGAAGAAACTAGGTTCTCCTGTAGGGGCTGTATGTTGTGCATATACCATGATATCAAATTGTCCAGATTTTTTGAATTGATCAATATTATCTACAATTGAGCTAGTTGTTTCAATGCCTAATTCTTTTAATTGGGAAGCCATTACTTGCACAATTAATCCGAGATCAGGACGGGATGTATAAGTTACTAAGCGAACAGTTAATGGTTGTCCATCTTTTTCAAGCATGCCAGAAGCATTCTTATGATAGCCTGCTTGTTCTAATAATTTAGCAGCTTCTTCCTTGTTGAATACAACTTTTTCTTTTCCTGCAAAATCATAATAGGAAGCAAATAAACCAGTAGCCACACGGCCGCCTTTTAACACGTTAATATAATCTTCACGATTCAATCCTAAGTTGATAGCTTTGCGAACAGTTGGATCCGCCATAGGACCTTCTTTTAGATTACACATGCCAAAATATTGGTAACCTGCTGGTATAGTTTTTACTGTTTTTCCTTCACTTGTAAGCATATCTGCTACATCTGGTGTTACAGTAAAGGCCATGTCAATATCGCCACTTTCAAAGGCCAACTTAAGCGCTGATGCATCTTTGAATGTACGAATTTCTACATTTTTTCGTTTATCTGCGTCAGGATAATATTTGTTAGGGGCTAATACGATTTTATTTTCTGCATCTAATGATTTAATTACATAAGGGCCAGTAAAAATAAATTTGTCCCCATCTTGTTTAAATACAACATTTGACCATTCTGCTAAGACGGAATCCATCGCCATGGTTGGTCGTTCTGATTTAATGGTGAAAGTAAATTCACCAGTAGGATCAAATTTCATTACCCCTGCTGTAGCATTGGACAACTTATTTTTTTCTTGAATCATATTCATCGCAGTACATAATGCTTTGGCATCTACCTTACTACCATCAGAGAACTTGGCATCTTCTTTCATCACCACGTTCCAAGTAGTGTCGTCGACTTGTTGAATGCTTTTGATAAAGCGACTTACCAATTTGCCATGTTCATCAAGCATATACACACCTTCTGAAACACCGTGGCTAGTTAATCCCCATGGTACAGAAGAATCAGTAGGGTCTGTGCCGCCAATGACCCAAGTTTGTCCGATGCGGATTGTGTCTTTTGATGTGGAACCGGTGGAACCAGATTGTAGACCACAAGCGGTAAGAGCACCAATTAATAGGATGCTTACTACTAACAATAAAAATCGTTTCATGTGTCTCCTCCTTATGATTTGATTAAAGTCAAGAAAATTATAGCATGTATTGTTAACTAGAACAATTCATAAGCTATGAAAGTTTTTTATTATACCATGATTTTATTTGCTAAATAGATATAGGAGCATAGGGGACTGAATATAGAAAGAAAAGGGGTGATAGGGATCTATATAGTTCTACTTTAATAAAGGCCGTAGAGACTCAGCTATCAACGTGCGTAAACACATAAAGAAAATAGATGAGAGTTTCTATCGATATAGGCGTCTATGATAGACGAATGCATTAGGGAAAAGCAGGTGAGTATATAATCTCTGTGGACATATAAAAAACCGCTTTTCTGTAGAAAAGCGGTTTTTGTGACGCCAAATTATTTTGAGTACAATTCGACGATAAGTGTTTCGTTTACTTCGATAGGAAGTTCTTCACGTTGTGGAAGACGTGTTAATGTACCTTTGAAAGCTTCTTCTTCTTTAGTAATGTAAGGAAGATCAAAAGATTTCAATTCTTGGAAGTTGGATTTGAACATTTCGTTTTCACGAGATGCTTCACGAAGTTCGATGACATCGCCAACTTTACATTGGTAGGAAGGAATATCAACGCGACGGCCATTGACTAAAATATGACCATGGTTTACCATTTGACGAGATTGGCGAATGGAATTACCAAAACCGATACGGTATACCAAATTGTCAAGACGACATTCCAATAAGATTAACATGTTTTGACCAGTAACGCCTGGCATTTTTTTAGCTCTATCATAATAGCGTACGAATTGACGTTCTAATAAATTGTAATACGCTTTAACTTTTTGTTTTTCTAGTAATTGAAGACCATATTCAGATAATTTCTTTTGTCGTTGGTCTTTCTTAACACGTTTTAAAGCCTTCGCATGACCGAATACGTTCACACCAAAGCGACGGCATAACTTAAATCGTGCTTCTCTTCTCGTTGCCATGTTATACATCACCTCATATATTAAATAAAAACATGTACATAAAATAGTACTCACCTATCATAGCACGTTGCGTGATGAGTGTCAATTCATTGTATTAATTGATTTAGAATTCTATGCGCATTCAAATTCCATAGGGTTGTCTGTTTTATATATTGTATGGTACGGTTACGCCTGGGCCATTGAGGATAGACTGCAATTTTAATAGAGAAAAACCTTTATAGTAGGTTATGTTGGTTGTTAGTTTTTACTTGCGACTATGTGCACGTGGACCTATTGTCAGTCAATATACGTTACTTTTTTTATAAAGCACGTGTGATTAGGGAAAGCAATCATGTCTATCCCTTTTATGAGGATTACTTTTATAGAGCGCATATAAGTATCGTGTTGTGGGCGGTAGGGGACACTATGTATTGGAGCATTAGCAAGTAAATTGTTTTCTCTTTGCGTACTGTAGATGGTGTATCGAGTGTATATCTAATCAGTTATTAATAAGCTAGCTAAAGTGACATCAGCATTTCGTATAGTTAAGTAATTAAATGTATTATATAATATATTAATCATAAATATGGTGATAGCTATGATGACAGAAAGAGGGCTTATATAAATTACAACGATGTGGCTTATTGCAATTCATGTATGCCAATTACAGAAATTTTTAGAACCTATTTAATAGCATATATTAAGATAATTAATACTAAAAAACAGTATGAAAAATTTTAAAATATGCTATAATAGAACCGTTAAAATAGAAATCATAGTTGATTTATAAAATAAATTGATTAAGTTCGAATAAGGAGCGGTTTCAACATGAAAGAACTACCAACTCTACAGGAATTACAAAGCTTTATAGCCTACAATAAAATGGGAAATTTCACACTAGCGGCCCAATCTATGAATATTACACAATCTGCATTTAGTGCACAGATGAAAAAATTAGAACGATTGGTAGGCGTAAAATTAATTGCTCGTTCCACAAGAGGTAGTTGCTTAACACAAGAAGGCGAACGTTTTTTACCAGAAGCAGAACATATTATTGAAAGTTTAGAACGGGCAGTTCATACAATCCGCTTATCGAGTAAACTAGAACGACCTGTACTCAATGTAGGCATATTGCGTAGTATGGGTGATATTCGCTTGAATTCTTTTGTGGCACATTTTTCAGGGGATAATCCAGACTTTTCTATTAGCGTGTTTGATATGGAAGAAGAAGAAATGCTCTTGGATCTTCGTGAAAATCGCATCGATATTGGTTTTGTATATTTGCCAAATAATAAAGACATGAGCATGTATGAAAGTGTAGCTCTTCGTGATGATAATATCGTCTATTACGCGCCATTGATAACTAATTTACCGGCAGATCAAAAAGTAACGATTCGTCAAATTGTGGAATCGCCTTTAGTAGCCTATCCGCCTAAATACTTTATGAGTCGTGCGATGAGAAGCTATTTCTCCGAAGTGTCGCAACATGATAAACCACATGGCAGTCGCTTATCCAATCCATATGCGATGGTAGATTATTGTAAGAAGAATAAAGCCGGTGCCATGGTGTCTAAACGATTCTTAGCTGAATTAGGAATTACTGAGGGATACTACGAGTTACAAAAACCGCTAAATTTGCAAGTATGCTTTGTATATCGTAAAGGTAACTCCAAATGGGAAACTATGAAAATTTTCATGGAACATGTAACACGGCAAACGTTAGGGTAGAATTAATACCCTTTGATATGTTGACATTATCTGTAAAAGTCTGTATAATTTTCTGAGTAAGCTTTTATCTAGTTTCCATTAGCCCCGGAAGCAGATAGGTAGCTTTTTGGTAGATTTAGTCGTAATTTAGGAGGAAAAGCAGCATGAAAACTACATTTATGGCCAATGCGAGCACAATTGAACGCAAATGGTATGTTGTTGACGCTGAAGGTAAAACTTTAGGACGCCTTGCTGCCGAAGTAGCTAAAGTTCTTCGGGGCAAACATAAACCAACATTTACACCACATGTAGATACAGGTGATTATGTAATTGTTATTAATGCAGAAAAAATTCGTTTAACAGGTAAAAAATTATTGCAAAAAACTTATTTCCGTCATTCTGGTTATGTGGGTGGCACTCGTTTCATCCCAGTTGCTGATATGTTGGCAAAACAACCTGAACGCGTTGTAGAAATTGCAGTAAAAGGCATGTTACCTAAAAATAAATTAGGTGCTCAAATGTATTGTAAATTAAACGTATATGCAGGTGCTGAGCATCCGCATGCAGCTCAAAAACCTGAAGTTTTGGAAATAGACGTTAGATAATTCGGAGGAGGCATATAAATGGCAGTAGCACAATATTACGGCACAGGCCGTAGAAAATCTTCCGTTGCTAGAGTGCGTCTAGTACCGGGCACAGGTAATATTACTATTAATAATCGTGGCTTAGCTGAATACTTTGGCCGCCAAACATTAGAATTAATCGTAAAACAACCATTGAATTTAACTGGCACAGTTGAACAATATGATGTTATCGCATCTGTAGCTGGTGGCGGTCCTTCTGGACAAGCTGGTGCAGTTCGTCACGGCATTTCTCGTGCTTTATTAGCTGTTGATGGCGATTTACGTCAAGCTTTGAAAAAAGCTGGCTTCTTGACTCGTGACCCACGTATGAAAGAACGTAAAAAATACGGTCTTAAAAAAGCCCGTAAAGCATCTCAGTTCTCAAAACGTTAAGAGTAGCGTTTTACAAAAATCCAGTAACCTTTTTGGTTACTGGATTTTCTTGCGTTTACTATGCTATCGTTGTTGAAAAGGTATCTCCTATGGACATAGTAGAAACAAAGCTACATTCTCTATGTTAGTATGGTCTATAATCATGAGGTTGTAATTTTATGTAATTGTATAAAACAATGCTTGCAATAGTTATAGGGTAACAGTTGCTTGATAGCGTGGTTTTCTTCGTTTACTATGCTATCGTTGTTGAAAAGGACTCTCCTATGGATATAGTAGAAACAAAGCTACATTCTTTATGTTAGTATGGTCTATAATTATGGTGATTGCAATGGGATGTGATTTTATAAACAATCGTTGTAATAGACATAAGACAACAGTCGTTTAAATGTTGTTTTTTATTTCTTAAGAATACTCAATAGTATCTGTATAAGATCGAAACATTAACCGTTGGATTTTAAGAAAGGTATCAACTTTGCTAGATAAATAGATATTATGGCTATAATTATTGAAAACTACATCTATAGTTTTTTATGTAGGTGTAACAGTAAATAATACGTGTTAGATTTTGGTAAGACAAGTGATAATTGAAGTATTAAAAAGATGTGGGATTTTTATGTGGCAACAATTTCTATTACGTACGATGCGTATTCTAGGTTATGTAACTACTATAGGACTTTTGTTCCTAGGAACGTACGCCCTAACTACATTTTATTTTTTCGTTGTACTTTTTATAGTTTTGTGCATATTGGCTCTATTAGGATTATCCTCAGTTATACTTCAAAACTTTGAATATATAATGTGGACCTTTCTTATAGGAAACTTTATATACTGCCTATATCGTTGCTTTTACAAATCGATTACAAGGACTGAAATGAAAACCATGCTCTGGTAAAGTAGTAGTTACACAACCTTTATAACGCTAATAGTCTACAACTTTGTAGGCTATTTTTACGCTTTATTCTCCTTTTTCTTGACTTTGTATATCGCCATATACAAATACATAATTTTATTACAAGACGTAGTAAATAAGGCATCTCATGAATAATCATGAGATGCCTTATTATATTTCACATCAAGTTGTAAATGGTGTCGTCAGGTACATATTTATTTTTTTATTACTTTTAAATCTACAGGAATTTTAGCTTCTACTTGTTCGCCAGCTATAATTTTAGCGGCAGTAGCAATAGCAATTTGTCCCATCATTTCAGGTTGCTGTGCAATAGTAGCACTGAGGGAACCGTTGTCAACAGCAGTTTGGCCATCTTGTGTACCGTCAAAGCCTACGATGAAAAGTTGTTTGTTAGCTGATTTAGCAGCTTCAATAGCACCTAATGCCATTTCATCATTTTGTGCAAAGATAGCTTGTACATCTGGGTTAGCTTGCAACATATTAGTAGCAACGTTTAAGCCTTTAGTGCGATCAAAATCAGCAGATTGTTTTCCTAATACTGTTAAATGTTGATCTGCAAATGCGTGGAAACCTTCGCCACGTTCACGTGTAGCAGAAGCACCAGGAACACCTTCAAGTTCGATAACTTTGGCTTTTTCTCCAAGTGCTTGTGCAATTAATTGAGCAGCCATTTCTCCACCTTTTTTATTATCAGAAGCAATGTGAGTTACCACAGTACCTTGATCGGCAGAACGGTCTAAGGTAATTACTGGAATTTTTTTGTTGTTGGCTAATTCTACAGACGTAGAGATAGCAGCAGAGTCAACAGGATTGATAATTAACAATGATACATTACTTTCTAATAAATCAGAAATGTCATTCGCCTGTTTGGCAGGGTCGTTTTGAGCATCTACAATTTTAACTTTTAGCCCCATCTTATTAGCTTGATCTTCAATACCTTTTTTTATAGATACGAAGAATGGGTTATTTAATGTTGAGATAGATACGCCGATAGTAGCACTTTTTTTGTCATTACTACCAGCATTATTATTGGAGCCACAACCAGCTACCAATGCGATAACGGTAACAGCTATCGCTACTAGTGCAAATATTTTTTTCATGGATAAACCTCCTACGCTTTTTTGCGATCCACAAGAACAGCAAGTAAGATGACGATACCTTTTACAACTTGTTGATAGAAACTAGATACATCTAAAATATTTAAGCCATTATTTAATGTGCCGATGATAAGCGCACCAATTAATGTGCCTACAATGTGGCCTTTACCACCAGATAGACTTGTGCCACCAAGAACGACGGCGGCGATCGCATCTAACTCATATCCTGTACCAGCAGTTGGCTGAGCAGAATTTAAACGAGATGTGATGATGGCACCGGCAATGGCACAGAGCATACCAGTCAATGCATAGGCTACAATTTTAATGCGATTAATTTTAATACCCGCAATAAAACTAACTTTTTCAGAACCACCAACGGCGTAAGTTTTACGCCCAAAGGAGGTTTTAGAAAGGACGAACCAAAGAATCAAGAAAGATAGGAACATGGTGATGGCTGGAATTGGAATTTCCAACAAATTACCTTGACCAAATGCATGAAAGGCACTATCGGTAGTTAAACCAGAAATAGGATTACCGTTAGTAAATACGAGGGTAGCCCCACGATAGATTGTCATTGTTGCCAAGGTGGCGATGAAAGGAGCTACGCGACCAAAGGTAATGACAATACCATTGATACTGCCCAAAATAAGACCGAATATAGCCGATACGACAATGGCTATTTCTGGATTCATGCCGCCTACGATAAAGTTTGCCATAATAGCACTAGATAGAGCGAGTATGGAACCTACTGATAAATCAATACCTCCAGTGAGAATAACGAAGGTCATGCCAAAGGCGATAATGGCATTAATCGATACTTGGCGCAGTAAATTTTTTAAGTTAGAAATTTCTAAAAAACTAGAATTTAATGTAGAAATAATAATAAATAAGATGATAAGACCGATGAGGGGTCCTAGTTTTTTTATGGTTTCAATAGCTTTCGTGTTCATATTACTCTCCTCCTGTAGCTAGTGACATAATCGATTCAGATGTGGCTTGTTCGCGGGATAGTATACCGGCTACAGCACCTTCATGGACAACCATGATGCGATCACTCATGCCAAGTACTTCGGGTAACTCCGAAGATACCATGATGATGGATACGCCATCGTTGGTAAGTTCATTCATGAGATCATAAATATCGCGTTTCGCACCAATATCGATACCACGAGTTGGTTCGTCCATAATAATAATATCCGGAGAAAGGCCAATCCATTTGGCGATGACTACTTTTTGTTGATTGCCGCCAGATAATGAGGAGGCGGGTAAATGAACCGATTGTGTTTTAACACCTAGCTTTTTAGCGAGGGTATCAGCAAATTCCGTTAATTTATTTTTGTGCATCACGCGACTAGGACATAAATGGGGTAAATTAGGCAGTGTAATATTAGATCCAATAGAGAAATCTAGTATTAATCCCTCTTCTTTACGGTCTTCCGTGATGAAAGCAATGCCAGCTTTGATGGCGTCTTCTGGTTTTTTGATATGCAGTGGTTCACCATGTAATACGATGGATCCTCCATTGTGACCGTCAATACCAAAGATGGCACGCATGATTTCTGTACGGCCCGCGCCCATAAGGCCAGCGACACCTAAAATTTCTCCTTTGCGAAGAGTAAAACTAATCGGCTTGAAAGGACCTTTCGGTTGTAAGTCTTTTACTTCCAATACAACTTCTTGTGGCGTAGTGGTGCGATCTGGATAAAATTCATTGATAGAACGACCTACCATATCTTTTACCACTTCATCTACTGTAATATCACCGATGGGACAGGAGGTAATCGTATGGCCATCACGCATAATCGTGATGGTGTCGCATTCATTAAATACTTCTTCCATACGGTGAGAAATATAGACGATGGCCACGCCTTGTTGTTTTAATTGGCGCATCATACGAAATAGGGTATTGGTTTCTCGTTCTGTTAGGGCCGCGGTAGGTTCGTCCATGATTACCACCTTTGCATCGAGCATGAGAATACGGAGAATTTCCGTCATTTGTTGCTGTCCTACAGAGCAAGTACCGGCTTCTTTTTCTAGGGGGAGAGTAATATGTAACTCTTCACATTTGGCTTGCGCCTCTTCCAACATAGCTTTTTTGTCGAGCATACCTAGTTTGTTTTTCTTAGGTCGCATAAGGTATAAATTTTCTAGCAACGTTAAGTTAGGCCAAATATTTAACTCTTGGTGAATAAAAGCAATGCCATGTTTTTCCGCATCGATGGCACTGTGATATACGGTGTCTACACCATCTACCGTAATCGTGCCAGCATCTTTGGTGTGAATGCCTGCAAGAATATTCATCAGTGTGGATTTTCCTGCACCATTTTCTCCCATAAGAGCATGTACTTCGCCAGCTCGTAGGGTGATGTTTACATTTTTCAATACCTGATTCGTGCCAAAGGCTTTGGCAATACCAGACATGATGATTTCCATTATATAAAACTCCTATCTGTGGGGATTATAAAACGCATCGCGTCTTATGTGAAAGGCTAGTAAAGATACTGCCTTTAATGATACCTATCGTTCATCATTAAAAATACAATCAGCATGTAGAATGATATTCGCATAGGGGGTAATCTCTCCCGTACGAATAATGCATTTACAAGAGCGAGTAGCCTCTTTTAACGCTTCGTGACTTGTGGTAATCCACTCATATCGATTTTGAGGATATAATTCCTGTACCACCTTATAGTTGTGAGGATTTTGTGTGCCCATTGGCTCGGCTATATGAATTGCTTCTACTTGCATGTGTTGTTGCAGTAGGCGAAGCACATCTTCGAAACTAGGTACGCCAAAGGTTAGGGCTAAGTCAATTTTGGGAACCTCTGCTGGAACGGGAAGACCACAGTCGGCAATACAGATTGTATCCGTATGACCTAAATCTGCTAATATCTTAGCAATATGGCTATTTAATATACCACCTTTTTGCATAGGAGTCATCCTTTCTATGGGTACGTAATACGATATATCTTACTTACAGATTATTCTTTAGTGCTTACTAAGGACATTACTTCATCCCTCGTTGGCATACCACCTTGTGCCCCTAATCGTGTGATTGATAAAGCAGCGGCTGCATTGCCAAATCGTAATGCCTCTTCTAGAGACTTACCATTTACGATGGCGGTAGCAAAGGCACCGTTAAAGGTATCGCCAGCACCAGTTGTATCGACGGGGTCCATAACAAAGGCGGGAATCGTTTTAATATGTCCATCCTTGGCATAAGAAACACCTTCTTTTCCTAATGTGACGATTACCTTTTCTTCATTGTGTAATAACACTTCTTCTGTCGACATATGTGGATATAGTGAAGCGAGTTCATGTTCGTTAGGTGTTATATATGTAGCAACAGCTAACCACTCCGGTTTTAAATCGCCAGCCGGTGCGGGATTGATGAGGAGTGGAATCTGTTCTTTCTGGCAACGATTGGCGATATAGCCAATCGTGGATAGGGGAATTTCATTTTGAACGAGCACTAAATCGGCCTCTTTAATAGCATCCCAAGCGTGATCGATAACGGTTGCATCTACATGGGCATTAGCCCCCATTATGACAATGATACTGTTGTCACCTTCTGCCAATGTAATATGTGCTGTACCAGTAGTTACATCATCTAAACGAACTAAATAGTCCGTATTAATACCGTAATTAGCGAAGGTTTTTTCAAAAATATCTCCATAGGCATCATTACCAATGCAACCAACCATGGTGACTTGTGCACCTAGTTTGGCGGCCGCTACCGCTTGATTGGCACCTTTTCCTCCAGGGGACATGTTGAGTCCCGTTCCAAGAATAGTTTCTCCTGCGACGGGCCGCTTATTGGCTAGTACCGTAATATCCAGATTGCAACTGCCTATGACTACAATGTTATTCATATATTAAAACTCCTCTATTGTGTACTTTTTACTAACTAAGTATATACTATTTCATGGATAGTGAAAACCTTATTATGATGATATATTGTGTATATATTATACGGTATTTATAAGATGTTTCTCTTTTTGTAGAGGTGAAATTATATCATGAATTGTATATATGTGCATAGGATTATTAAAAAAACTAGATAAATACGGTACTTGTTACATTCATACGCATAGGGGTATATATTGGATACATGCGTCAGTGCGTACAGAGGTTCACTATACGCCTTAATGGGACTTATTTAGACCCTTTTAGATTTTGCATTGACGATGAACGATTGTATCGTTATAATAGACGTATTATAAGTTATACATAAAGTACCGATGAATAGGAAGAGTACCTATGATGATCAGTGTCAGCGAGTTAGTGATAGTGAAAGACTAATACTAGATGCGTAGGGAATGGGCCTATGAGGCGTAATCCGAACTAGATAGCTAGGCGTTACCGGTCAACTCAGACCGTTATTATTGAGAACATATCGTTGTGGTGTGGATGCACGCGTGTATGGACGAATGACTTGATTAGAATGCAAGCGTTTTTCTATACTGTGATACACATTATGACTGTATGAATAAGCCGAATCATATATGATTAATTAGGGTGGCACCGCGGAGTAACCTTCGTCCCTTTTCTAGAGGAACGAGGGCTTTTTTTTGTGCCTTCTTTCCGAAATTATTAATTGGCATGTATGTGACCTAGTCCTGTATTGTTTTCTTAGTCCTTTTAGAACAGGTGAAAGCATTAGAAAACGACTAGGGCGATACAATTGGTAATCCTTAAAGGGGGTTGTACAGATGGAGAAAATTACAGATGTATCTAAATTAGTCTATACGCATGTGCAAGGGGGACAATTTAGATGGGTGACTGTGAGCACACTGCTATTAGCATTAGGTACGATTTTGCACTTAGTCAGTCCTAGCGTGGCGGGAGTAACACCTAACTGGACTATTGCTACCTATTGTGTTGCCATATTATTGACAAGACCTAGTTACAAACAAACCTTAGGGATTGGTTTGGTAGCCGCATTGATCAATGTAATGACATCGAAATCGGGATTGCCCTATGCTAATTTGTTGAGTGAACCAGTGGGGGCATTATCCTGCGCTTTTGTGATGAATCTCCTCTACCGTATGAAAGCGGTAACGATTGGTAGATTTGACATAGCACCATTATTAACAGGCTTTATTGCTACCGTTATGTCTGGCGGTATTTTCGTTACCTGTCTATTTCTTGTGTTGGGCATGCCTGTCAATGTATATCTTAAAGGCATGTTACCTCTAGTTGTTGTAGTTGCTGCATTGAATGCAATAGTAACACCTGTACTCTATTTGCCAGCCAAGAAATTATTTGCTACACGAGGCTTTTTACCTGACACTGAGGAGATTACTTCGGACCATAGTAAGTACGAATTAAAACCAGCAAGAGATGGAAAAATTTCTGTGGAACATTTGACATATTACTACGGTCGCTCACAGACACCTAGTTTACGCGATGTAAACTTGACGGTACATGAAGGCGATTTTTTGGTGATTACTGGACCTGCTGGTTGTGGTAAATCCACATTGTGTATGTCCATGATTGGGGCGGTTCCTAAATTCTATGGAGGCCGAATGGAAGGTATGGTATTTGTGGATGGCAAGGCGACGACACAACTAGAAATTCCTGAATTGGCTACTCACATTGGCGTTGTGTTAGCAGATTATGATACACAATTGGTAACTATGACGGTACAAGAAGAAGTATCATTCGCCATGGAAAATAGAGGATATTCAAGAAAAGCGATTGCAAAGCGTTGCAGAGAAGTGTTCCATCAAGTTGGTCTAGAAGGTATGGAAGATAGAAAAGTAACTAGTTTATCCGGCGGACAACGACAACGATTGGCAATCGCCTCCGTGTTGGCTACCAATCCGTCCATCTTGGTGTTGGACGAACCGACTAGCTCATTGGACCCAGATGGGACAGTGGAACTATATCGATTAGTAGGACGATTAAATCGAGAATACGGTATTACCGTTGTGGTCATTGATCATGATCTACATGCTGTATTGCCGTATGCTAATCGCATGGTGTTATTAGTAGATGGCCAAGTGAAGAGTGATGATACCGTGCAGGCTACGTTAACCTATATGTATACACATCATATCTATACAGATGCATTACCAACTGTATTTGCTGCCTATATGGCATTAATCGAAGCGGGCTATACCCTTGGGGACGCTTGGTTACGCTTGGACAGCGCGAAACAATCCTTATTCGATGTGCTAGGCGCGATAGAAAATCAAGATGAACGTGATGAAAGTGGCGTTGGCGCCACAGAGGCGATGAAACAGTGTGAAAGGGGTGAGGCACATGCTTAAGGTTAGCAACTTACGCTTTGGCTATGTGCCAACAGTTGATATTTTTCATGATGTATCCTTAACTATCGAAGCGGGCGAATTTATTGCTATCGGTGGCCGTAATGGGTGTGGTAAAACAACTTTAACTCGTTTATTGGTGGGGTTAGAACGACCAACAGAAGGGACTATCATGTATGAAGGCGTTGATATTACGTTTATGCCTGCATCGGCGCGCGGTAGATTTATTGGTTACGTGTTCCAACAACCAGACCGTCAAATGTTCCGCAACACGGTAGCGGCGGAAGTGGCGTACGGACCAGAAACCTTGGGATTTTCCAAAGAAAAAGTGGCGAAGATGGTAGATGATGCCTTAGCTCGCACGGGAATTAGCCATTTGAAAGACGCCTATCCACCTACATTGCGACGGGGTGAAAAACAACGAGTGGCGATTGCTTCCGCATTGGCGATGGAATCAAAAATTTTAATTCTCGATGAACCTACTAGTGGACAAGATGGAAAAGAAACTAAGGACTTGTTGGTACTACTAGCTGATCTACATGAACAAGGATTGACCATATTACTCATTACACACGATATGGAGATTATGGCCTCCGCGTGCACGCGTGCTATTATTATGGGAAACGGCACGAAAGCCTTTGACGGGACGCCAGAAGAATTGTTTACGACTTGCGATCATCTCCATGATTTGGGATTGACGAAACCGCCTTGTGTAGAATTAGCAGAAACGATACCTGGTCTCGGCTATTGTAAGTCCATGGAAGACTTTCAAAAACGGTTGATTGCGTACTTAGAACAGCACCACGTTCCTCGTGGCGTGTATGGTGACGAGAAAGGTAGTGCTATAGAAACGGTAAAGAATGATGGTGTGATGGATAATCACTTGTGCATTGCAGAAACGGTAGAAGAATAGGGAGGTGTGTCTTATGTCGAAATTAGTTCCACTTACAAAAATTATACTTACCTTGGTGTTTTCCGCATGGGCCATTGCCTTTCATACATCTCTACAATTATGTGGATTGCTAGGCGTAGAAGTATGCATATTGTTAGTAACAGGGTTGTTGGTAAAACAAATAAAAGCGGTCATTGCCCTTATTTGTTTCGCCGCGTTCTTGGGGCTAGTGCAATACATTGGTAGCGGCTCGGTGGAATCTGCTTTAGTGGCAGGGCTTAGAATGTTATGCATGACCATGGTATTTATAATGCTATTGGCGACTACGAAACTACAAGACTTAACAGCGTCACTAGTGACACAATGTAAAATACCTTACGAATATGCATTTATGTTTACGGCGGCCCTTCGGTTTGTGCCTGATTTCATTGCTGAAAGTCACGCCGTACAAGAGGCACAATCGTGCCGCGGCATGTCCACAGAGGGAAATATCTTTAAACGCATACAGTCGTATATGTCGGTGATTCAACCCCTTATGTTGAAATCGTTGGGCCGCTCAGAAACCATGGCACTCAGTTTAGAATTACGTGGCTTTGGTGGTAAAGAACATAGTTTTGCAGCAACTGTAGGATTGCGCACCGCTGATTATGTGGTGATTGTTCTATTAGTTATTCTTACCATCGCCGTATGTCTATATCGTTAGTTCTAATATAGAAAACTTTTTCAATAAAGGAATATAGTAGGCTTTCACAATAGGGAATACCATAAAATAGAATATATAACATAGAACATATAATAAAACGTATTATAGAATATATAAAAGTTATATTTTATAGTTATAACAGATTAGGTACATAGGATTGACGTGGACTGATGGAATGGAGTCCATGGAAAGTCATATGTACCTTTCTTGCTATCTGCTACATTATAGGAAATATTTTTATAGCCTGGATGCCCATGGATGATGATATGCCTATCATTTACATCGTATGCGATGTGCAAGGAACAGTAATTATTAGTTCAATGAATCAATACAGCATTTACATCGTATGCGATGTGTAAGAAGCAGTTTAACTAAAAAGAGTGTATTTGCCGTATCATGTGTGATGTAGTAGCCTAAAACTCAAACGGCCATCTTAACTTATAAATTTGCGTATCATGTGTGATGTAGTGGAAGGGTGTATGACAACAGAATGTAGTAGATATGGTGTGTAATAGATAGTATGGTGCGCTATAGATATGGTATATAAAATATAGTCATATACTAGCTATATAAAACTATGACTACATACTATGCTAGTCATAGCGGTAACACCCTTTTTAAGACGTTGTCATACAATTATCCTAGCTAATCAGGTAATATACACCTAATAATGGGATAATTGTTTAAGCCCTATGAGAAACGATGTAGAAATTATGTTTGACAAGGGATACTTTCTTTTGTACTATGAAAGAAAAATGAAGTATTTCATGAAAGGGGTATGACTATGAAAAAAATAGCTTCCTTAGCATTAGTGGGTCTCTTTACGGCGTCGCTTTGTGGTAGTGCCGATGCGAGTTGGCTTAGTAAGACGTTGGATAAGCTAGATGCGTGGACATCTTCAGTTTCCGATGCGGTGAATTCGAGTAGTCATACACGACCTACAACGCAGACTGTATCCTCTTCTAAGAAGAAAAAGGGGGACAGTAAGGAATATAAATTGAAAAATCAAGAAGAAAGTATGATTCTATTAGGCTCCAACCAATACTATACAACTTACTTAGATACAAAGGGGATTAGTGCTACGGGTGTAGCACCAAATAGGTATGTTAAGGCACAGGTCGTCCGTATGTTTACTCCGCTGGGATCACAATGGCTGGGGAACACGAGCGATGGCCTGGTTAAACCAGATGTTATAACAGTGTCCGTAACGCCAGTATTTTGGTTTTGGGAGAGGGGTTCATTTCAAGGAACAGATACTTTCTATTACGATGTGTATGCCAACTTAGTCCATAAAGGTAGGTTGCATGATGTGGGCTATAGCAATGGAGGTATGTATGATTATGCATGGGCCACAAAAGATTATATTACCGTAGAACGATATGTACCTAACTCGGAACTAGAGCATATGAAGGATAAGGTATTTGCCTTGTTTGACTGGGAATCGTAAGGTGTGGTGATGTAGTTAGATAGAACTATAGACATGACCCTATTGCTTTTGGTATAATACAACGTGTCAGGCACAAGAGGGCCTGACTTTTTGAGTTGCTTAAAAATATTGACAAGATATACTTTCTATGATAGAGTATATTGGTATGTATGAGTTCTATACTCTGCGAAATTTAAAAAGTTCCTTACTATAACTATAAAGCGAGGTGTGTCCAGATGCGTAATGCAGTTACTTTAGCTTGCACAGATTGTAAACAACGCAATTATCAAACTAATAAGAACAAAAAAAATAACCCTGATCGTATTGAAATGATGAAATATTGCAAATTCTGTGGTAAACATACGTTACATCGTGAAACAAAATAATTTTGATATATTTCAATACCCTGTTGATTTAAGGAGAGGTAACGATGGCAGGATCTAACTCAACAGTGCAACGTCGCGGCGGGTTTGGTAAATTTTTCCGAGGCGTAAAAGCTGAACTAAGAAAAGTAGTCTGGCCAACAAAAAAAGAGCTTATCAACTATACGATAGTCGTTTTTATCGTAACTGTATTTATTGCGACCTTGATTGGTGTAGTTGATGCAATTTTTGCCCAACTTTTTAACATGTTGATGCACTTTGTTGGATAGGAGGCCATTACATGGAAACAGAAAAAAAGTGGTATGTTATCCATACCTATTCAGGCTACGAAAATAAAGTAAAAACCACATTAGAATTAAAGGTTCAATCAATGGGCCTAGAAGATGTGATTAGTCGTATTCTTGTTCCCGTGGAAGAAGTTGTAGAAGTAAAAGATGGCGTTTCTAAAACCGTTAAACGAAAAATCTTCCCAGGATATGTTTTGATAGAAATGGAAGTTAATGATAACTCCTGGTATATTGTGAGAAATACACCGGGCGTAACAGGCTTTGTAGGGTCTACTACAAAACCAGTTCCACTTTCTGATTCCGAAGTTGAATACATACTTAAATCCCAAGGGCTTGACAAGCAACCACTAGTTGACACTGATTATGAAATCGGTGAAACTGTACGCATTACATCTGGAGCCTTTGAAGATCGCTTAGGCGTCATCACTGCTATTAATGCAGAAAAGGGAACATTGACACTGAATGTGGAAATGTTTAATCGAGATACTGAGGTAGAGGTAGATAGTTCTCAGGTTGAGGCCTATCTTTAATATATATATATAACTCTAAAAAAGGCAGACAATTGTGTTTGCCAGTGGGAGGGTGTTTAATCCGTTACCACCACATTCTGAGCGCAAGGAGGTGTAATCACCATGGCTAAAAAAATTATTAAACAGGTGAAATTACAATGTGAGGCAGCTAAAGCGAGTCCAGCGCCACCAATTGGCCCAGCATTAGGTCAAGCAGGCGTTAACATCATGGCGTTTGTAAAAGATTTCAACGAACGTACTGCTAAACAAGCTGGTTTAATTATTCCAGTTGTAATCACTGTATACGAAGATAGAAGCTTCGATTTTATCACAAAGACTCCACCAGCTGCTGTGCTTTTGAAAAAAGCAGCAGGCATCCAAAAGGGTTCTGGTGTACCTAACCGTGATAAAGTAGCAAAAGTTGGTCGCGACAAAGTTCGCGAAATCGCTGAATTAAAAATGCCTGACTTAAACGCTAACACTGTAGAACAAGGTATGCGTATGGTTGAAGGTACTGCTCGCAGTATGGGTATTGAAATCGTTGATTAATCAGCGTATGATTTGAGCAATTGGCTCGAACCAGTGGGAGGGACATCCCGTTAGACCACAAAGGAGGAAATAATATGGCAAAAGTAGGTAAGAAATATGCTGAAGCAGCAAAACTTATCGAAGCTGGTAAATTCTACGAACCAGTAGAAGCTATTGAGCTTGTTAAGAAAACTGCTACTGCTAAATTTGACGAAACAATTGAAATTTCTTTCAATTTGAACGTCGATCCTAAATACGCTGATCAACAAGTACGTGGCGCCGTTGTGTTACCACATGGTACAGGTAAAACTAAACGCGTGTTAGTATTTGCAAAAGGCGATAAAATTAAAGAAGCTGAAGAAGCTGGTGCAGATTATGTAGGCAGCGAAGAATTAGTAGCAAAAATTCAAGGCGGTTGGTTCGACTTTGATGTAGTAGTAGCTACACCTGATATGATGGCTCAAGTTGGTCGTCTTGGTAAAGTGTTAGGTCCTAAAGGGTTAATGCCAAATCCTAAAGTTGGTACAGTAACTCCAGACGTAGCACGTGCTGTTAATGAAATCAAAGCTGGTAAAATCGAATACCGTACTGATAAAGCTGGTATCGTTTCTACATCCATCGGTAAAGCATCTTTCGATGCTGAAAAATTGCTTGACAACTACCGTGTTATCGTAGATACTATTACTAAAGCTCGTCCAGTAGCAGCGAAAGGACAATATATTAAATCTGTAACATTGTCTGCTACCATGGGCCCTGGCGTTCCTTTAAATGTATTCAAATTAACTGTTGCATCTAAAGAAGCCTAAGCATTACTATAATTGAATATGTCTCTTAGCTGTAGACTGTAGGTATTTATAATGGATGCATATCCGCCTACTGAGGCTCTAGATTAAATAAATCTGGTATTAGACCTCAGTTTGTGTATACATTCTGAGGTCTTTTTAGCTAAGATAGTACATAGAAGCATCACCAAAATCTATAAGGAGGTACTCTAATGGCTGTCACTGAACAAAAAAAAGTTATTGTTGCTCAAATGAAAGACACTCTTTCTGAAGCCAAAGGTGCTGTGTTGATCGGTTACTCTGGATTAACAGTGGCACAAGCAACTGAACTTCGCCGTAAATTCTTAGCGGAAGGTGTAGAATACAAAGTAATTAAAAATACTTTGACTCGCATTGCCGTTAATGAATTGGGCATTGAAGGGTTCGCTGAACATTTGGAAGGTCCTACTGCATTAGCTTCATCTAAAGAAGACGCAGTGGCTCCAGCTCGTATCATCGAAACCTTCATCGACGATACTAAAACTGAAGCACTTACTGTTAAAGTTGGTATGGTCGAAGGTGCTGTATTAAGCACTGAAGAAGTTAAAGCTATCGCTAAATTACCAAATCGCGATGGTATGCTTTCCATGTTGCTTTCTGTATTGCAAGCTCCTATCCGCAACGTTGCATATGCTGTTAAAGCAGTTGCAGACGCACAAGATGGCGAACAAGCTGCAGAATAATATGAGATTAGCAATATAATGTATAGCATGTAATCTTAGTAATGGAGGAAATAAAAATGGCATTGAACATTGAAAATATCGTTGCTGAATTAGAAAACGCAACAATCTTAGAACTTAACGATCTTGTAAAAGCAATCGAAGAAAAATTTAACGTAACTGCTGCTGCTCCTGTAGCTGTAGCTGCTGCTGGCGCTGCTGATGCTGGTGCTGCTAAAGACTCTTTCGATGTAATCTTGAAAGATGCTGGCGCTTCTAAAATCGGCGTAATCAAAGTAGTTCGTGAAGTAACTGGTCTTGGCTTGAAAGAAGCTAAAGCTATCGTTGATGGTGCTCCTGCTCCATTGAAAGAAGGCGTACCTGCTGCTGACGCTGAAGCTTTAAAAGCTAAATTAGAAGAAGCTGGTGCTTCTGTAGAATTGAAATAATTTCATCTACTATACTAGAGGAAACTTCCTCTATATGAAACCTCATGATGCTTGCATCATGAGGTTTTTTGCATGATATGATAACAAGTATAACCACTCAGCTTCTGGATACATTCTATGATAAGGATATGGCGGATGCGTCTGAGTAGAAAATGAAATGCCTTGCATCGTGATGTACGAAGATGTCGCTATAAGCGTAGTATACTTTCATGGTTGATATAAGGGATTTCTCAATACTGAAAGTGCAGATAGTGCCCCTTCGTAGCGTAGTATACTTTCATAGTTCGTATAAGGAAATTCACGTAGTGTGAATGCTCCGAATAATAATTAAACTATCTATATGGTTTATTTTGTAAACGGTGTGCTCCACTATTATAAATACGCAGATAATTAGTTCTAGTATGTAGTGTTAGCTATGGTAATACTAGGACGGTGATGAGTTGGTATAAGTATGATTTTAATGCATGATTATGAAATTGAGTATAGGCATGATATAATTCAGTAGCAACGATAAAATATGAGAAAAACCAGCAGATACATATCAATTTTATATAGGATCCTCTAAAACTCATGCCTTTTGTATCTTGTATACAAAGTATATTTGATATAAGATACAAGTATAAGAGGTGTGTACTATCGTTACATAGTCCTAGATGTATAAGCGTGACTTGCACATGATATTAGTAGATGGAGGAGTAATGTGTTAGATTGTACTTATTATAAGTTGTGTATGCAGTGGCATGTATCTATCTGATTCAACCTTGATGGCTAGTTACAAGATAGAAGTTCGTTGCATTTTATGTTGCCTTAGTGCGGAACAAATGGCACATTAAAACAACTATGTATCAATCTATGCATGTGTATACATTGTCATGTGTGATAGCCATGCGTATGGAGGAGATGGATAAACTATGAGAAAAGAACATGATTTTTTAGGCGAATTAGAATTACAAGATGATATGTATTATGGGGTGCAAACATTACGGGCCTTAGAAAACTTTCACATTACGGGCAAACATTTAGATCATGATTTCATTGTATCCCTAGCCATGGTAAAAAAAGCATGTGCTATGGCAAATATGAAAACAGGTCGCCTAGATGCCACCATTGGTAAAGCGATTGTAGAAGCGGCGAATGATGTTATTCAAGGAAAGTTGGCCGATCAATTTCCAGTAGATCCTATTCAAGGTGGCGCGGGTACGTCGATTAATATGAATATGAATGAAGTGCTAACGAATCGAGCCTTAGAAATTTTGGGACATCCGAAAGGAAGTTACGACATCATCAGCCCTAACAATCACTTGAACATGGCACAGTCCACTAATGATGCATTTCCGACAGCCATCAAAGTATGTGCCATTTTAAAAAGTGTTCCTTTAATTGCAGCATTGCAGCGATTAGTAGATGAATTAGAAAAGAAAGCGGAAGAATATAAAGAAGTGTTAAAAATGGGTCGTACTCATTTGCAAGATGCAGTGCCTATCACATTGGGCCAAGAAATGGGGGCCTATGCGTCTGGTATTTATCGCGGTATTCGGCGGATTAATTCTGCCTTGGAAGGAGCTCATATTATCAATATGGGGGCGACAGCTGTCGGCACTGGTTTAAATGCAGAACCTTCCTATATTGAAGATGTGGCCTATGAATTGACACAAGTGGTAGGTGTGCCATTTTATACAGCCGATAACCTTATTGATGCCACTAATAATACCGATGTATTTGCTGATATTTCTAGCGGGGTGAAAGTTACGGCATTGGTACTCATTAAAATGGCGAATGATTTTCGCTTAATGGCATCGGGACCGCGTTGTGGGATTGGGGAATTAAAATTACCCGCTCGCCAACCAGGCAGCTCTATTATGCCAGGTAAAGTTAATCCTGTTATCGCCGAAGTGTTAAACCAAGTTTGCTACCAATGCATTGGCAATGATTTGACCATCACATTAGGCGTGGAAAATGGCCAATTTGAATTAAATGTTATGGAACCGGTCATTGCGTATAATCTATTTAATAATATGTGTTACTTAAAAAATGCGGTGAACACATTCGTGGATAAATTGCTAATTGATTTGGAAGTGGATCGTGACCGGTGTGCTTACTGGTTAGAACAATCTGTCGGCATCGTTACGGCACTTTTACCTCATGTGGGCTATGAAAATGCGTCCGCTTTAGCAAAAGAAGCATATCAATCGGGACGTGCAATTCGTGAAATTATTCTAGAAAAAGGGTTATTAACAGAAGAAGAAATGAATCATATTTTATCTCCTGCAGAAATGACTCGTCCTGGTATTGCAGGGGCCGATATTTTAAAACATAAAGGTAATTAGTACTTACGCTACATGGCGTGGCGTAGGAAATGAGATAAAAAATAGTCCTCTGTATCCATAATTTCCTACTGATAGTAAGCACTTATTGGTAAATGGCATGCAGTTGTTACTTGCATATGCACTTTACCATGTGCGAAACGATGCTGTTTGACATAGACGAGCATGAAAGATAGTGCAATTATAGTGATACGCATTTAACAGTATTCTAGGTGGCGGATTTTCTTCCAATAGAATCATGGCGAGGCAATTGGAAGATACTATATCATAGAATACGCATTTAGAAGTTCTCTAGATGGCGGATTTCATAATTTTTTCAATGGAATCGTGCTGAGGTAATTGGAAGATATCATAATCATAGTGATAGTTATTTAAAATTCTCTAGATGGAGAATCTCCAATTCTTCTCGACAGAGTTATGCTGGGACATTTGAAAATCATACATAGTGATATGCATTCACAAGTCCTCTAAGTGACGAAATTTGTTATTTGTTTCAACAGAGTTATACTGGAAAACTCTGTGAAATAGATGTATGTGATACAGGTGCATCTATTTGTAAGTCTGGTACGCATAGTAGATGAGTGGTGCCTTTTATTCAAGATATTTAGCTAAAGGACTACAATACTATAACGACACGCAAAGCGTAACCCTTAGTATATATAAGGGTTGCGCTCTTTTGCGTTTGGATACATGATAGGCGAATGTAATTATCTAAGCACGATAAGGGTAGTCGCCATAGGTTCTGCGTTTATGATGTCATGATAAAGTAAATTAGGTTTACATAAGAAGTGATGTAATCCATTACTTGCTATGCTTTTTTGTGTTTGGATGCATGATAGAGTAGATGTAATTATCTAAGAAATGGAGAAATCGGTAAATATACATTGTTTCTGACACTGTGATAGGGTATCTGCAATCAGTTACGAGTAGTATACTCCTTTATATTTTTAATGGACGATAGGGCGTATATAATTATGTAAGAACGGTGAGAAGCGTACGTACCTATACTCTTTTTTATGTATGATGGTGTGATACGGTATAGATGTAATCTAGTATGGTACATGTAGGGTGGGTATCTTTTAGGAATAAGATAGCAATATGACATGAAAACGATACTTATATAATTTTGCGATAAAAATTATAAGCTTTATACATATACCTATTGTTTAGAGAAATATATTGCTATATAATCAAGCTATGTAAGATGATAAAATCATAGAAAATCAAAATGGATGAGGTGTTATATGGATACTCATGATGTACTAGTAAAAGGCACGTTACTGCATGATATTGGTAAAATATGTATTCGTGCTAATGAGGGGAAATACGTGGGGTATTGGTAATAGCAAGGAATCAGACTGTGTGATTGTATAGAAAATTAAAAATAGATGATGTAATGTAAAAAATCCCCTTGCAATTTATGATGCAATAGGATACAATACTAATACAGTTCAGCCATGAGCTGTTTTAATTTGCTTTTCTAGAGAATATGTACTAGATGAGCGAGAAAAATCATAAAAAGTTGTTGACAAGACATCTTGAAAA
>NZ_CAMUMS010000010.1:0-115603 GCF_947090115.1 Veillonella montpellierensis | reverse complement strand
AGGATCATAAAAATGTCATCGCTCTTGACGGTAAAGACGGCAAGATGGGCGTTACTGGCAAAGACGGCAACAGTGTTACATTAAATGGCCAAGATGGTTCCATCGACATGAAGGGTAAAGACGGTAAGAATGCTGTCAATATTACTACAAAAGATGGCACTGTTGGTGTTGATGGCCAAGATGGTACGACTAGAATTGTCGTTAAAGATGGCGATAAAACTAACGAATTAGCCACTATGAATGATGGTATGAAGTTCATGGGTGACTTTGGCACTGAAGACAAGTTGAAATTGAATGAACAACTTGCTGTTACTGGTGGTATCACTGATAAAGCTAAGTTGAGTCAAGATGACAACATCGGTGTTGAAGCAGATGGTGCTAAAGGGTTAATTCTTCGCTTAGCGAAAGAGCTTAAAGGGTTAGATGGCATTACCTTCGGTGCTGGCGATACAGCGATGAAGATTGATGGCACTCAAAAAACTATCAATAACATTACGAAGATGACTTTCAAAACACCAGATAACAAGGATAGCATCGTAGTAGATGGTACCAATAAAGTAATTACTGGACTTTCCAATACTACATTGCCAAAAGATATGACCACCATAAAGGCTGACCAAGCAGCGAGCCAAGGCCAATTAAAAGAAGTTTTGGATAATGCTGTGAAGTATGATAAAAAACAAGATGGTACCGTAGATACAAGTAGCATTACCTTAGAAGGTGGTAACGATGGTACAGTTATCAAGAATGTAAAAGCTGGCGATGTGTCTGAAAACAGTAAAGAAGCTGTCAACGGTAGTCAATTGTACAAGACAAATCAAGGTTTTGATGTGTATATTAAAGACAAGACTGATGACAATACATTTAATGTAAAATTAGGCGACGATACAAAAGACGCTTTCGGTTTCGATGCAGGCAATGGCCTTGCTATTACACGAAATGGTAAGAAGATTATCTACTCCTTACAAGATGATGTTTCAATTGGTAAAGCTGGACAAGATGGTAAGGACGGTAAAATCACTGTCAATGGTAAAGACGGCGAATCGGTTACTATCAAGGGCAAAAATGGTGAAATTGGAATTCAAGGACCAAAAGGTGCTGATGGTAAGTCGAATAGCGTTACTTTGAGTGGTAAAGATGGCACTATTGGCGTTCAAGGACCAACAGGTGCTGATGGTAAAGATGGCAACAGCGTTACTTTAAATGGTAAAGATGGTTCCATCGGTATCAAAGGCAAAGATGGTGAGAATAAAGTAGACATTACCACTGGAAATGGAAAAGTGGGCCTTGACGGTACGGATGGCGAAACACGTATTATCGTTAAAGATGGTAATAAGAACAATGAATTGGCAACCATGAATGATGGCTTGAAATTCCAAGGCGATGATGGCAATGCTATTGGCGTTAAATTGAATAAGCAAGTAAATATCGTTGGCGGCGCTAAAATTGTTAGAGATCATGAAACCATCACCAACTTGACCGACAATAATATTGGTGTAGAATCTATTGCTGATGAAGCAGACGGAACAAATGCGAAGATGAAGATCCGTTTGGCGAAGAACCTTTCTGATTTAGAAAGTATTACCTTTAACAGTAAAGACAAAACAAATCCAATGAAGATTGATGGCGACGCTAAGACTATCGAAAACATCAAGAAAATGACCTTCGGTAAAGATGGTAGTACTGATAGTGTTACCGTAGATGGCGAACAAAAGGTGATTACCGGACTTTCCAATACAACCTTACCAACTGATTTGAGCCAATTAAAAGATGATCAAGCAGCGAGCCAAGGTCAATTGAAAGCAATTTTGAACAAAGCGACTGCTACCGATGACGCTTCTGTTAAATATGATAAAAAAGGTACTGGCGAAATCGACAAAAATTCTGTTACCTTAGGCGGCGATACAAATGGTACAGTTATCAAGAATGTAAAAGCTGGCGATGTGTCTGAAAACAGTAAAGAAGCTATCAATGGCAGTCAATTGTACAAGACAAACCAAGGTTTCGATATTTTGGTAGGTCAAGATACAGCCGATAACAGAGCCAACGTTGCGTTAGGCAAAGACAATAAGGAAACTGTTGAATTTGCAGCAGGCAATAGCCTTGAAGTTACATTGGACAAGAATGCTAAGAAAGTTACCTATTCCTTGAAAGATGACATTGAAGTCGGCAAAGAAGGACAACCTGGACAAGCTGGCAAAGATGGCAAGGTTACTGTAAATGGTAAAGACGGTGAAAAGGTTACTATTGATGGTAAAGATGGTAAGATTGAAAGCAAGGCGAAAGATGGTACAACCGTTACAGTAAATGGTAAAGATGGTACTGTAGGCGCTACAGGCACAGATGGTACAACTGTTACCATGAACGGTAAAGATGGTACTGTGGGTGCTACAGGCACAGATGGTACAAGTGTTACCATGAATGGTAAAGACGGTACCATCGGCGGTAAAGGTGCAGACGGCACAACTGTTACCATGAACGCTAAAGACGGCACAATCGGTGCCCAAGGACCAAAAGGTACTAATGGTAAAGATGGCGCGTCTGTTACTATCAACGGTAAAGATGGAGTTACAACGATTACCGGTGCTACCGATGATAAGGATCATAAAAATGTCATCGCTCTTGACGGTAAAGACGGCAAGATGGGCGTTACCGGCAAAGACGGCAATAGTGTTACATTAAATGGCCAAGACGGTTCTATCGATATGAAGGGTAAAGACGGTACAAATAAAGTACAAATTACCACAAAAGATGGCAAAGTCGGCGTTGACGGTAAGGATGGAGACACACGTCTTGTTGTCAAAGAAGGCACGAAGACGCATGAATTGGCAACGATGAATGACGGTATGAAATTCATGGGTGACTTTGGCACTGAAGACAAGTTGAAATTGAATGAACAACTTGCTGTTACTGGTGGTATCACTGATAAAGCTAAGTTGAGTCAAGATGACAACATCGGTGTTGAAGCAGATGGTGCTAAAGGGTTAATTCTTCGCTTAGCGAAAGAGCTTAAAGGGTTAGATGGCATTACCTTCGGTGCTGGCGATACAGCGATGAAGATTGATGGCACTCAAAAAACTATCAATAACATTACGAAGATGACTTTCAAAACACCAGATAACAAGGATAGCATCGTAGTAGATGGTACCAATAAAGTAATTACTGGACTTTCCAATACTACATTGCCAAAAGATATGAGCACCATGCAGGCGGACCAAGCGGCAAGCCAAGGTCAATTGAATGAATTATTAACTAAGGTACAAACAGAAGCAACTGATTATCGGTTGGTGGGTAATGAACAAGCTACTGATAAGAAATACACAGTAGATGCGAATGGTGATATTACACTTACTGTACAAGATCAAAATCATAAAGATAAAACCGAAACAGTTACCATTAAAGATGTAGCGAAGAAGTCTGATTTAACTGCATCGGATAAGAAATTTACCGATTATGCGGTGAAATATGATAAAAAGGGCGACACAGTAAACAAGGATTCTATTACCTTAGAAGGGGATACTACAACAGGTACAGTTATTAAAAATGTAGGTGCTGGTAGTGTTAATAAGGATAGCAAAGAAGCTGTCAACGGCAGTCAATTGTACAAGACCAACCAAGGCTTTGATGTATATATTAAAGATAATAGCATTGACAATACATTTAATGTAAAATTAGGCGATGCTACAAAAGACGCTTTCGGTTTCGATGCAGGTAATGGCCTTGCGATTACACGAACTGGTAAGAAGATTATCTACTCCTTACAAGATGATGTTTCAATTGGTAAAGCTGGACAAGATGGTAAGGACGGTAAAATCACTGTCAATGGTAAAGACGGCGAATCGGTTACTATCAAGGGCAAAAATGGTGAAATTGGAATTCAAGGACCAAAAGGTGCTGATGGTAAGTCGAATAGCGTTACTTTGAGTGGTAAAGATGGCACTATTGGCGTTCAAGGACCAACAGGTGCTGATGGTAAAGATGGCAACAGCGTTACTTTGAATGGTAAAGATGGATCCATCGGTATCAAAGGCAAAGATGGTGAGAATAAAGTAGATATTACCACTGGAAATGGTAAAGTGGGCCTTGACGGTACGGATGGCGAAACCCGTATTATCGTTAAAGATGGTAATAGGAACAATGAATTGGCAACCATGAATGATGGCTTGAAATTCCAAGGCGATGATGGCAATGCTATTGGCGTTAAATTGAATAAGCAAGTAAATATCGTTGGCGGCGCTAAAATTGTTAGAGATCATGAAACCATCACCAACTTGACCGACAATAATATTGGTGTAGAATCTATTGCTGATGAAGCAGACGGAACAAATGCGAAGATGAAGATCCGTTTGGCGAAGAACCTTTCTGATTTAGAAAGTATTACCTTTAACAGTAAAGACAAAACAAATCCAATGAAGATTGATGGCGACGCTAAGACTATCGAAAACATCAAGAAAATGACCTTCGGTAAAGATGGTAGTACTGATAGTGTTACCGTAGATGGCGAACAAAAGGTGATTACCGGACTTTCCAATACGACCTTGCCTGAGGATTTAAGCACGATGCAAGCTGATCAAGCGGCGAGCCAAGGTCAATTGAAGGAAGTCTTAGATAAAGCAACTGCTACCGATGATTTCTCTGTTAAGTATGATAAAAAAGATAATGGTGAAGTCGACAAAAATTCTATTACCTTAGGTGGCGATACAAATGGCACAGTTATCAAGAATGTAAAAGCTGGCGATGTGTCTGAAAACAGTAAAGAAGCTATCAATGGCAGTCAATTGTACAAGACAAACCAAGGTTTCGATATTTTGGTAGGTCAAGATACAGCCGATAACAGAGCCAACGTTGCGTTAGGCAAAGACAATAAGGAAACTGTCGAATTTGCAGCAGGTAATAGCCTTGATGTTACTTTGGATAAGGATAATAAGAAAGTTATCTACTCCTTGAAAGATGACATTGAAGTCGGCAAAGAAGGACAACCTGGACAAGCTGGCAAAGATGGCAAGGTTACTGTAAATGGTAAAGACGGTGAAAAGGTTACTATTGATGGTAAAGATGGTAAGATTGAAAGCAAGGCGAAAGATGGTACAACCGTTACAGTAAATGGTAAGGATGGTACTGTAGGTGCTACAGGTGCAGACGGTACAACTGTTACTATGAACGGTAAAGATGGTACAATCGGAGCTACAGGCGCAGACGGTACAACCGTTACAGTAAATGGTAAGGATGGCACTGTAGGTGCTAAAGGCACAGATGGAACAGCTGTTACCATGAACGGTAAAGATGGTACAATCGGCGGTAAAGGCGCAGATGGTACAACTGTTACCATGAATGCTAAAGATGGTACAATCGGAGCTCAAGGACCAAAAGGTGCTAATGGTAAGGATGGCGCGTCTGTTACTATCAATGGTAAAGATGGAATTACAACGATTACTGGTGCTACCGATGATAAGGATAAGAAAAATGTCATCGCTCTTGACGGTAAAGACGGCAAGATGGGCGTTACTGGCAAAGACGGTAACAGTGTTACATTAAATGGCCAAGATGGTTCTATCGACATGAAGGGTAAAGACGGTAAGAATGCTGTCAATATTACTACAAAAGATGGCACTGTTGGTGTTGATGGCCAAGATGGTACGACTAGAATTGTCGTTAAAGATGGCGATAAAACTAACGAATTAGCCACTATGAATGATGGTATGAAGTTCATGGGTGACTTTGGCACTGAAGACAAGTTGAAATTGAATGAACAACTTGCTGTTACTGGTGGTATCACTGATAAAGCTAAGTTGAGTCAAGATGACAACATCGGTGTTGAAGCAGATGGTGCTAAAGGGTTAATTCTTCGCTTAGCGAAAGAGCTTAAAGGGTTAGATGGCATTACCTTCGGTGCTGGCGATACAGCGATGAAGATTGATGGCACTCAAAAAACTATCAATAACATTACGAAGATGACTTTCAAAACACCAGATAACAAGGATAGCATCGTAGTAGATGGTACCAATAAAGTAATTACTGGACTTTCCAATACTACATTGCCAAAAGATATGACCACCATAAAGGCTGACCAAGCAGCGAGCCAAGGCCAATTAAAAGAAGTTTTGGATAATGCTGTGAAGTATGATAAAAAACAAGATGGTACCGTAGATACAAGTAGCATTACCTTAGAAGGTGGTAACGATGGTACAGTTATCAAGAATGTAAAAGCTGGCGATGTATCTAGTACTAGCAAAGAAGCTGTCAACGGTAGTCAATTGTACAAGACAAATCAAGGTTTTGATGTGTACATTAAAGACAATACTGATGACAATAGATTTAATGTAAAATTAGGCGACGATACAAAAGACGCTTTCGGTTTTGATGCAGGTAACGGCCTTGCGATTACACGTACTGGTAAGAAGATTAGCTACGCCTTACAAGATGACGTTTCAATTGGTAAAGCTGGACAAGATGGTAAGGACGGTAAAATCACTGTCAATGGTAAAGACGGCGAATCGGTTACTATCAAGGGTAAGAATGGCGAAATCGGAATTCAAGGACCAAAAGGTGATGATGGTAAGTCGAATAGCGTTACTATTTCTGGTAAAGACGGTACAATTGGAACAAATGGCAAAGATGGTAGTTCTGTTGTATTGAACGGTAAAGACGGATCCATCGGTATCAAAGGTAAAGATGGTAAGAATAAAGTAGACATTACCACTGGAGATAGTAAAGTAGGTCTTGACGGTACGGATGGCGAAACACGTATTATCGTTAAAGATGGTAATAAGAACAATGAATTGGCAACCATGAATGATGGGTTGAAATTCAAAGGCGATGATGGCACAGCGGTAGGCGTAAAACTAAATAATCAAGTGAATATCGTTGGCGGCGCTAAAATTGTTAGAGATCATGAAACCATCACCAACTTGACCGACAATAATATTGGTGTAGAATCTATTGCTGATGAAGCAGACGGAACGAATGCGAAGATGAAGATCCGTTTGGCGAAGAACCTTTCTGATTTAGAAAGCATTACCTTTAACAGTAAAGATAAAACAAATCCAATGGTAATTGATGGTGCAGGCCGTACAATTAAAGATATAACTACTATTAACTTCTTGAAAGATGGAAAAAATAATTCCATTACTGGACTTTCCAATGTAACATGGCCAGCTAAGGACCAAAGAGGTACTGATTTCGATGTATCTAAGGCGGCTACACAGGGACAAATTCAAGATGTAGAAAATGCAGTAGATGAAAAGTTGAAGAAGAGCAATCAAGGCTTTGATATTCTAGTAGGCGAAGATACAGAAGAGCATCGAGCTAATATTGCCTTAGGTAAAGATAAGAAAGAAACTGTCGAATTTGCAGCAGGTAATAGCCTTGATGTTACTTTGGATAAGGATAATAAGAAAGTTATCTACTCCTTGAAAGATGACATTGAAGTCGGCAAAGAAGGACAACCTGGACAAGCTGGCAAAGATGGCAAGGTTACTGTAAATGGTAAAGACGGTGAAAAGGTTACTATTGATGGTAAAGATGGTAAGATTGAAAGCAAGGCGAAAGATGGTACAACCGTTACAGTAAATGGTAAGGATGGTACTGTAGGTGCTACAGGTGCAGATGGTACAACTGTTACTATGAACGGCAAAGATGGTACAATCGTAGCTCAAGGACCAAAAGGTGCTAATGGTAAAGATGGCGCGTCTGTTACTATCAATGGTAAAGATGGAATTACAACGATTACTGGTGCTACCGATGATAAGGATAAGAAAAATGTCATCGCTCTTGACGGTAAAGACGGCAAGATGGGCGTTACTGGCAAAGACGGCAACAGTGTTACATTAAATGGCCAAGATGGTTCCATCGACATGAAGGGTAAAGACGGTAAGAATGCTGTCAATATTACTACAAAAGATGGCACTGTTGGTGTTGATGGCCAAGATGGTACGACTAGAATTGTCGTTAAAGATGGCGATAAAACTAACGAATTAGCCACTATGAATGATGGTATGAAGTTCATGGGTGACTTTGGCACTGAAGACAAGTTGAAATTGAATGAACAACTTGCTGTTACTGGTGGTATCACTGATAAAGCTAAGTTGAGTCAAGATGACAACATCGGTGTTGAAGCAGATGGTGCTAAAGGGTTAATTCTTCGCTTAGCGAAAGAGCTTAAAGGGTTAGATGGCATTACCTTCGGTGCTGGCGATACAGCGATGAAGATTGATGGCACTCAAAAAACTATCAATAACATTACGAAGATGACTTTCAAAACACCAGATAACAAGGATAGCATCGTAGTAGATGGTACCAATAAAGTAATTACTGGACTTTCCAATACTACATTGCCAAAAGATATGACCACCATAAAGGCTGACCAAGCAGCGAGCCAAGGCCAATTAAAAGAAGTTTTGGATAATGCTGTGAAGTATGATAAAAAACAAGATGGTACCGTAGATACAAGTAGCATTACCTTAGAAGGTGGTAACGATGGTACAGTTATCAAGAATGTAAAAGCTGGCGATGTATCTAGTACTAGCAAAGAAGCTGTCAACGGTAGTCAATTGTACAAGACAAATCAAGGTTTTGATATTTTAGTCGGTGAAGATACAGAGGCTAATCGAGCTAATGTAGCGCTTGGACAAGATAAGAAAGAAACAGTTAAATTTGATGCTGGTAAGAACTTAACAGCTTCACTTGATAAAGCATCTAAGAAAGTATCGTATCGCTTGAATGATGAAATTGTATTAGGCGAAGAAAAAACGGCAGATGCAACAGGTATAAATGGTAAGATCACTATCCATGGTACTACTGGAGAAAAGATGACTATGGATGGGAAAAATGGTGAAGTTATCATTGAAACAAGTGATGAAAATGGCAAGAAGAATGAAGTATTCCTTAAGAGTCATGATGGCACTATGGGCGTTATTGGTAAAGAAAACAATGGAGTCACTTTACACGGGGAAGGATTTGTACAAATCAAAGGCGCTGGCAGTGATAAGGCTATCGATTTGACAACCGAAAAAGGACAAGTTGGTGTTGATGGTCAAGGTACCTCCACACGTCTTTTGATGAAAGAAGGCAATATTCCTCATGCATTGGCTACTATGGATGATGGCTTGAAATTCATGGGTGATAGTGGCACCACTGTAGGTGTAAAATTAAACAACCAAATCAATATTGTTGGTGGTGTGAAAGCTGAAAAAAAAGGCGACGTAGTTAAGAATTTAACTGACAACAACATCGGCGTTGAATCAATAGTAGACGATCAAAATGGCAAAAATGCGAAGATGAAGATTCGTTTGGCTAAAAAACTTTCTGATATGGAAAGCATTACCTTTAATAGTCAAGATAAAACAAATCCAATGACGATTGATGGTGCAGGCCGTACGATTAAAGATATAACTACTATTAACTTCTTGAAAGATGGAAAAAATAATTCCATTACTGGACTTTCCAATGTAACATGGCCAGCTAAGGACCAAAGAGGTACTGATTTCGATGTATCTAAGGCGGCTACACAGGGACAAATTCAAGATGTAGAAAATGCAGTGGATGAAAAATTCAAGAAGAGCAATGCTGGTTTTGACGTGTATATCAAAGAAAAAACCAATGAAAATACCTTTAATATCGCTCTTGGAAAAGATGAAAAAGAAGCCTTTGGATTCTTAGCAGGTAATGGACTTGAAATCACACGAAATGATAAAGAAATTACTTATGCTATGAAAGATGACATCACATTAGGTCATACAAATAGCGCTGGCCAAGATGATGGCAAGGATGGTAAATTTACTGTTACTGGTAAAGATGGTAATTCTGTAACTGTTGATGGCAAAGATGGTAAGTTGACATTAGCGAGTGCGACTGATGATAAGGGCAAGACTAATCAGATAGCCTTGAATGGTAAAGATGGTAGTGTTAGTGGTAATGGTAAGAGCGGCAATGCGTTTGAAATGAATGCAGATGCTGGTACTGTCGGTGCAAAAGGTGCTGATGGCAGTGCAGTTGTATTAAATGGTAAAGACGGCACTATCGGTATGAACGGTAAAGACGGTAAGAATAAAGTCACCATAGGAACCCAAGAAGGTAAAGTCGGCATAGATGGTACTGATGGAACAACACGCGTTGTTGTAAAAGAAGGCGATAAAACGAATGAATTAGCTACCATGAATGACGGCTTGAAATTCAAGGGTGATAGTGGCGATGTAGTCAACCGTAAATTGAATGAAACACTTTCCATTGAAGGTGGTGCAGATACAACAAAATTATCTGATAAGAATATCGGCGTAGTAACCGATGCAGCAAATGGCAAGATGCTAGTTAAATTGGCAAAAGACTTGAAAGACTTGACCAGTGTAGAAACGAAGGACGATCAAGGCAATACTACCAATATGACTGGTGCTGGTGTTACTACAAAAGATGATAAGGGTAATATTACTGCCACAACAGCTACAGGCATGACGAATACGGATGCTGCTGGCCATGAAACAAATACTACGGCGTCTGGTGTGGTTGCGAAAGACATAGATAAGAATGAAACAAGCCTATCTGCAACAGGTACAGTTGTAAAAGATAAGGATGAACATGAAACATCTACTACCGCAACCGGTGTTGTAACAAAGGATAAGGATGGCAATCAGACCACAGTGAGTGCTGCCGGTGTGACAACAGAAGATAAAGATAAGAATACAAATGTATCGACAGCCAAAGATATAACAGTAGCCGATAAAGATGGTAATAAGACGGTTATTAACAAGGATGGCATGACGATTACTCACGCAGGACAAGACGTGATTTCCTTAACTAAAGATGGCCTTAACAATGGTGGTAAGACTATTACCGGTGTAGCGACCGGTGTTAACGATACAGATGCAGTAAATGTTAAACAGTTGAAAGATGAAATAGAGAAGAATCGTACGAGGTTAGAAGGTAGTGATAATATAGCTGTATCCGGTTCCGGTAAGGCAGACGATCCGTTCAAAGTATCCTTGAAAGATGACATCACCTTGGGGAAAAAGAATAGTGCTGGTCAAGATGATGGTAAGGACGGTAAGTTCACTGTTACCGGTAAAGCCGGCAACTCCGTAGCCGTAGATGGCAAAGATGGTCAGTTGACATTAGCGAGTGCTACTGATGATAAGGGTAAGAAAAATCAGATAGCCTTGAATGGTAAAGATGGTAGTGTTCGCGGCGATGGTAAGAGCGGCAATGCGTTTGAAATGAATGCAGACGCCGGTACTGTCGGTGCAAAAGGTGCTGATGGCAGTGCGGTTGTATTAAATGGTAAAGACGGCACTATCGATATGAACGGTAAAGACGGTGAGCATAAAGTCACCATAGGAACCCAAGAAGGTAAAGTTGGCATAGATGGTACTAATGGAACAACACGCGTTGTTGTCAAAGAAGGCGATAAAACGAATGAATTAGCTACCATGAATGACGGCTTGAAATTCAAGGGTGATAGTGGCGATGTAGTCAACCGTAAATTGAATGAAACACTTTCCATTGAAGGTGGTGCAGATACAACAAAATTATCTGATAAGAATATCGGCGTAGTAACCGATGCAGCAAATGGCAAGATGTCAGTTAAATTGGCAAAAGACTTGAAAGACTTGACAAGCGTAGAAACGAAGGACGATCAAGGAAATACGACCAATATAACCGGCGGAAGTACGACTACAACCGATAATAAGGGTAATACGACTGTCACAACAGCTACAGGTGTGACGACTACTGATGGAAAAGGGAATAGTACTACCACCACAGTGGATGGTGTAACAACCACTGACGGAAAAGGTAACACGACTGTTATCAATAAGGGCGGTATTACCATTCAGGCAAAAGATAAGAAAGCTGTTTCTTTAACCGAAAAAGGATTGGATAACGGCGGTAATAAACTAAGCTCTATTGAAAATGGGGATATTAGTGAAAATTCAAAAGATGCGGTTAACGGCGGTCAACTTTACAAGACAAATCAAGGTTTTGATGTATTGGTAGGAGAAGATAAAGCCGAAAATAGAGCTAATGTTGCCTTAGGTAAGGATAAGAAAGAAACCGTAGAATTTGCCGCCGGAAATGGTTTGATTGCTACTATTGACAAAGATACCAAGAAGATTACCTATGCGATGAAAGATACTATCGAAATCGGTAAAAAAGGCGAAAAAGATGGTAAATTAGTTGTTAATGGTAAAGATGGAGAATCCATTACCATGAATGGCAAGGATGGTATCGTTGAAACTAAAGGCACAGATGGTACAACTGTTACTATGAACGGTAAAGATGGTACTGTGGGCGCTACAGGTAAAGACGGTACAACTGTTACTATGAATGGTAAAGATGGCACAATCGGTGGTAAAGGTGCAGACGGCACAACTGTTACCATGAATGTTAAAGATGGCACAATCAGTGCCCAAGGACCAAAAGGTGCTGATGGCAAAGACGGCGCATCTGTTACTATCAACGGTAAAGATGGTACTACGACTATTAACGGTGCTACTGATAAAGACGGTAAGAAAAACACTATTTCTCTTAACGGTAAAGACGGCAAGATGGGCGTTACTGGCAAAGATGGCAATAGCGTTACATTAAATGGCCAAGATGGTTCTATCGGCATGAAAGGTAAAGACGGTAAGAATACTGTTCAAATTACGACCAAAGATGGCAAAGTCGGTGTTGACGGTAAAGACGGAGAAACACGTATTGTTGTCAAAGATGGCGATAAAGTCAATGAATTAGCTACCATGAATGACGGCTTGAAATTCAAGGGTGATAGTGGCGATGTAGTCAACCGTAAATTGAATGAAACACTTTCAATTGAAGGTGGTGCAGATCCAACAAAATTATCTGATAAGAATATCGGCGT
Source organism: Veillonella montpellierensis (assembly GCF_947090115.1). NCBI lineage: Bacteria > Bacillati > Bacillota > Negativicutes > Veillonellales > Veillonellaceae > Veillonella > Veillonella montpellierensis. Next base: position 102,756 of record NZ_CAMUMS010000010.1, on the reverse strand, counting down.
AGTAACTGATGCAGCGAATGGCAAGATGCTAGTTAAATTGGCAAAAGAAATCAAAGGTCTTGATCGTGTAGAAACAAAAGTTCTTAAAGCAGATAACATCGAAACAAAATCCATGACAATGGGTGATGTGACTGTGAATGAAAATGGCCTTACTATTAAGAATGGACCAGCTGTTACAAAACAAGGTATCAATGCTGGAGGAAAAGCTATTCACAATGTAGCACCAGGTGTGATTGCACCGAATAGCCTTGATGCTGTTAATGGTGGACAACTCTTTGGTACAGAAATGCGTGTAGCAGAACTTGGTGGACGTATCAGTAAGGTCGGTGCTGGTGCAGCTGCATTAGCAGGACTTCATCCGCTTGATTTTGACCCTGATAACAAGTGGGATTTTGCCGCTAGTTATGGTAACTATAGTGGAAATAGTGCATTTGCATTGGGCGCTTACTACCGTCCAAGTGAAAGTTCTATGATTAGCTTTGGTGGAACAGTGGGCAATGATCGCAATATGTATAATGTTGGTGTTAGCTTGAAGATGGGTAGCGGTGAAAATAATGTAACTGGTTCTAGAATTGCTATGGCAAGAGAAATCATTGACTTACGAAAAGAAAATGATGGACTTAAAGGTCGCCTAGATGCAATGGAACGTAAAATGAATCAAGTGCTTACCCAATTAGATGCACCAAAAGATCAGTTGTATACACCAGCGATGTATCCAGATACACCTGACAATCATTGGGCATATGAATATATCAAACAACTCCAAGCAAAAAATATGTTGGGAGCGTTCCAAAACATGGCAAATAAAGCAGAACTTTCTCGCCATGAAATGGCACAAATGATTTATGCCGCATTGAAGAAAGGTGCACCGGTAGATGATATGATGGACAGAGCTTTGAGTGAGTTTGAAAACGAAATCAGAGATGTGCGTGATGCACGTATTCGTGTAGATCTCGGTGGTCGCCGTATCATTAAAAAATCAATCGATCGTGTTCGCGTTAATCCTGTATATGATACAAAACAATCTCAAGCCAATGTGTAATACATATTTCTAATAGGTACAACTAAAACAGCGAGGCTCATAGAGCCTCGCTGTTTTATGTATGTCCTTTTTATTATTTTATCTATGTTCCTATGCTATATGATTTGATGTATCGTCTTTCACAGTTTTACCTATGTTTTTTTATTATTTCATCTATCTATCGATTAGGACACTACTATGGTGTAGTAATGTATATAGCTATAGATTCACTATCATAGAAGATGCATAGGCATCATGGATACGTATGGCGAAAGAGAATCTATATTTTGAAGATAGGTGCGTATAAGTTTGCTAGATGTATAGCTTCTACTATAGATTGGTTTAACATTTTTTAAGAGTTGATATGGATAGAAAGAGAGAATACTATGATGTATAGCGATAGTCCTACTAATAGATGAGAACTGCTCTATATATGTGTATCATCATCTATGTGGTATATAATTTTTATGACCTCTATGTAGAAGGAACGATAGATTACTATATTTCATGGTATAATAAAGTAACGTTATATGTTGAAGGATACATTGTTAATAGGTATATATATGGAGAGGGGTAAGTACTATGGATATCGTCATAGCTACGTTTATATTGGGTACCATATTAGGTTTTGTCGGTGCTGGTGGGGCTGGCGTAGTCATTGCTCTATTGACGGTAGGTTTTGGTATTCCCATTCATTTGGCACTGGGCACATCTTTGGCAGCCATGGCATTTACTACTTGTTCAGGTGCATATAGTCACTATCGAGAAGGCAATGTGTATGTTAAGCTCGGTGTTGTGATGGGATTAGCGGGTGCCGTAGGGGCCTATATAGGATCTCATATTGCTAATGCTATTCCAGCTAATTTTATGCATTATTGTACAGGGATAATGTTGATTATATCAGCCATTTTAATCTACCTACGCGTCTATCATCCACACAATGGACCGTTTGCAACCCATGATCGAGAACCTATGGCAGTAGGTACTAAATTTTATAGTACCGCCATTGTAGCTGGTGTAATTTGCGGCATTTTATCTGGTAGTTTTGGCATCGGTGCGACTCCTTTTATACAGCTTATGTTACTTATTATTTTTGGCGTTCCTTTGTTTATCGCTGTAGGTACGACGATGTTAGTCATTTTACCCATTGCTATATCCGGTGGTTTTGGGTATTTAGTGGCAGGTCATTTAGAAATGCTTTTATTAGTAGAAGTATTAATCGGTTTGACTTGTGGGGCCTATGTGGGAGCTAAATTTACTCGTCGTGCTCCACGATGGTTCTTACAATTCATGATGGTCGCAGCCCCTACTATCGGTGGTATGATTTTATTAATTAAGTAACGATGGTTATTTATGAAGCTTTGTATTATGTAAGAAATATGCATTGGGAATATGCATTTTTAATTAGCGATTTATATATTCCTTATAAGCATGGTCAGTTGAGAAGAATTACGTACGTTAGCTATGGTATGGGAATAAGACCTCATGCATATCTTTTACAGGTCTAAGCAGGCTGAAATAAATTATTAGCCATGATTGATCGGTAAGAATGTGTTATCTGATGAGAGACTATTATGTGGTATAAGTTAATTTTCAATATACTATGATAGATACTATCTACTTTTATATGATATACTTTGATAGGATATTAAGAGATTATCTATGAATTTTATTATCTATAGAGTGAGTATAGTTTAACGAGGAGGTGAGAGTATTCGATTAGATATGACCCATGGTAGCATGGGAGATAAATTGATTATGTTTGCCTTGCCAGTAGCGGCAACCGCCTTATTAGAACAGTTATTTAATGCGGCAGATATTGCCGTCTTAGGCCGTTATATAGGCACTAGTGCAGTAGCAGCAGTAGGTAATAATTTTGCGATTATTGGCATGTATATTTGTTTGTTTATTGGCTTATCCTTAGGCAGTAACGTAGTCATTGCTAAATTGTTGGGAGCCAAACAAATCAGTTCTGTTAAAGAAGCGGTGCATACATCGTTAGTAGTAGGATGTATTGTAGGTGTTATGATGTGCATTGTAGGACAGTTAGTAACGCCCTATGTATTGCAATGGCTATCTGTACCAACGGATGTATTAAAAGATGCAGAAACATATATGCGTGTCTATTTATGGGGCATGCCGTTCATTAGTATCTATAATTTTGGTACCGCTGTGTTTAGAAGTAATGGTAATACAAAAACACCGCTAATAGGTCTAGTATTGGCAAGTATTGTGAATGTGGTATTGAATATCGTATTTGTTACTACCATGACTGATGGTGTAGCCGGTGTCGCTTTGGCTACGGTTCTATCTTTTGTGGTAGCCGCCACGTATGTGCTAGGAAGATTATATCAGTCTAACGAGACGATTGCTTTTCGTTGGCGCTTATTAGGAATTAATTTGTCTTTATTACAACCTATTGTTCGCATTGGCGTGCCTGCTGGATTACAAGGCGTTGTATTTTGCTTATCGAATATTTTAATACAAGAAGCAATTAATAGTCTAGGCCCTGATGTTATGGCCGCTTCGAGTATTTCTATAGCCATTGAAATGTTTATTTTTTGTATCATTATGGCTTTTTCTCAAGGAGGAACTACATTTATTAGTCAAAATTTTGGGGCAAAGCATATTAGGCGCTGTATACGGGTAACGGTGTGGTCTTTAGGCTTGGCATTTTTTTTCACCATCATAGCGTGTGGACTTGTTATGATATGGGCCGCAGACATCGCTGGATTTTTCAATCCAGATCCCACTGTGATTGCTCTTTGCGTATTGCGTATGACTTATGTAGTAGCCTTAGAACCGTTACAAGTGCTGATTGATGTACTAGCAGGCGCTATGCGTGGTTATGGATTGTCATTAGCACCGGCTATGCTTACGTTGCTTGGCATTTGTGGTGTGCGCATTATCTGGGTATATACAGTATTTCAAAGAGATCCGTCTTTTGAGCTATTGATGATGGTATACCCTATTAGTTGGGCCGTAGCAGGGGGCTTATTAATTTTGCTATATATGTACTTTACTCGTCATTTATTGACGTTTTTACAACGAAATCGATAATATAAAACATGCGAGTTGTAGACACATAAGTGTGTACAACTCGCATGTTTGCTTTTATAAGGAACTGCCGAACAGGTGGCATATTTATTCTGTTAAAATAGTGTATAACAGGTCAAGTATATCACTGCTTATACTAGGTAAATCGCAATCATACATAGTAAGTATGGAGCGTCAGAACTGATTGTGGTTTCTAATCAATTTGATGCTATCTATTCTTGCTTCGTAGTAGAAATTGCAGCATCTTCTTTATGATCTGTAGTTTCTTTGGTAGATGAAGTATATTCATCAGAATGTGTTGTGAAAGCGTCTGCTACTTCTTCCGATGTTTTGGCGTTTAATGAAGTAGGTCCTTGGATCGCCATGCTGAACCCTTGGCCGATTACTTCTGATGTGTCGGTAATAAACATAAATGCATAGGGATCGACTTCGTTGACCGCATTTTTGAGTTTAGCCACTTGCAATAGGCTTACAACGGTGAGAATGACTTCTTTCTTATCATGAGTATACGCGCCTTCACCAGATAGTAATGTAGCACTGCGACCAAGTTTGTGAATGATACTATCACAAATGAGATGTGGTTTATTAGAAATGATGAAGATAACTTTTCGCTTACTGAAACCCATTACGACACGATTCGTTAGTTCTCCCGTTAAAAATACATTAATGAGAGCGATAATGGCGAGTTCCACATTGGTAATATAAATGGCCATAGCAATGATTATACTGTTAAGCATAAATGAAACGGAACCGATTTGTAAACCATAGTATTTGCGGATAATGAGCGCAATGGGGTCAAGGCCACCAGTATTTCCACCATAGCGATAGACGATGCCGAAACCAATACCAGCAATAATACCACCTGCCATGGAGGCGATAATGGGATCATGCACGACTTGATAGGCCGATAAAAAATGAAGGGCATCAATGGCAACGGATACGATAAGCGTGCCAATGATAGTCATCATAGTTTGCCAAGTGCCTAACCATCGATAAGCGGCATAGATAACGGGAATATTTAGGACCGCATTGATAATACCTACAGGAATATCGGTCACATAATAGATGAGTAGAGCCATACCACTCATACCACTACTGGTTAAGTTGGCAGGTATGATAAAGAGGTTCAGGGCAAATGAAAAAATGAGCGACCCTACCGTTGTAGCGAGTAGGGTAATAACTTTATCTTTCCAAAATAATGTCATAGGGCCTCCTATTATAATGTTATGAGTTACTTAGGTTAGCAGTATAGACAGGTCGTTAGCGTGTTATCTATTTGGCCTGTAATGCATTATGATACATAGACGATTAATATATGTCATGCTTTAAGTATAATAGAAAATTCGATTTGTTGCTACTGTATAGTATAGGCGAGTTAATGAGTAAGGAACTTATAGATTTGGATAAATATAACCATCAATTGGCATGGCATCCATGATTTCTACGTTGGTTACATAAGGACGAAGACGACCATGATTCATGCGTGTGTTAATATAACCTTTAACAGTAATCCAGGTTCCCTCTGGAAGTCGTTCATTATTTGGCGGTTCTGTCACCATACCAAATGAGGCTAAATCGGCAAGACAACAAATGAGCAATAAACGGGAAGTAGTAAACTCATTACCTGTTAATTCTGGCGATGAGTAGGATACAAAGCCAGTCATGACTACTTCATAGCCTTTAAATTCATCAACATTTTTAGTGATTTGTAAAATGGTTTTATAATAATTGTTACTATTTAATAAAATACGTTTATGTGTTCGATCAATACCGTCACCAGTGACCGCTTCTAGGTCGTAACCAAATGGTTTGTCGTCAATGGATACGACGGAAATTTCCTTGTTATCACTAGGAGAAGCGATGGCATAGTTAGGATATATGAGAAGTGGCACAGAGAGTAAAATTAGCGGTATTATACAAGTGAAACAATGCCAATATTTTTGCTGATATTGAACTGTAAATAGGCGTTTAGCTGACAGTAGACCCCATATAAATAATAAAGCTACAAAGAACCATAACCAATAGAAAGAGCGGGGAGATACTAAACTTTTATAGATACCACTTATAAGTAAGTAACTAATCAATAAGGCTAATAGTATGGATAGACAAGCTTCGCATAGTGCTTGTTTATTAATATGTGTTAATTTCATAATGATCACCTGTTAGTATATAGCTGTTGCACCATAATACGCGAAGAATAAAGAAGCAAAGAAACATACTATACATGTAGTAATGAATAGACGTATGATAAATGACTTTGGAAATGAACTAGATAGGATGAGAATATTTTTGACATCCATCATAGGCCCTAGTAGTAAAAATCCCATAATTGCATTGAGTGGTAGATGGGTACTAAAGCTTTTGGCTACCATTGCATCCGATGTGGAACATAGAGATAGTAAACAAGCCGCTACCATCATACATAGAATGGATAGAGGAATATTGTTTTGTATGATCTTGGTGGTTACTGCATAGGTACCAAATACTTGGAATAGAGATGCCACCAATGAACCGACAATCATAAAAGGCGCCATATTGTAAAACTCTTTACGGCTATGTAGTATGAGTTGCTGCCAACGCGATGGCTGTTTATTGTCAAAGTCCCAGGTGGTAGCGTAGGATTTACGCATGGATTGAGCTAGATTGTCTGGTGTAAGTCCTCGATAGCGACTAAAGGTAGCACTAATTATGATGGCCCCTAGTATACCTAGCACTAAACGCCAAATCACTATTTCTGGTTGTCCATTAAAAGCGTAGTAGGTAGCTAGTATGGCAATTGGATTAGTAATAGGACTAGAGAGCATGAACATCATGGCTACGGGCACAGGGACACCTTTAGCGACTAAGCTTTTAAAAATGGGAATCGTCCCACAGTCGCATACAGGAAAGATGGCACCACTTAGCATAGCAACTAGATAGCCTTTAATAGGATTTCCAGACAATAATTTTTCTAAATAGCGAGGTGGAATCAGAATCTGTAAAAGCCCAGATACGATGGCTCCTGCTGCTAGAAATGGTAGGGCTTGTAATAAAATGGATGTCCAAATTAGTAGCATTTTATATATGTTTGCTATAGAGGCATTTGGCACATATAGTAAAGCGCCTATATAGAAAATGGCTAATAGCAAGGCGAGCAGCAAGGGACGCGATAGATGAGATTTACGAACCTTAAAAATCGGTTTTTCATTCTCTCTATACGTGGATTGACGAGGTGGTAAGTTTTCTATATCGTGCCATGTATAGATAGGTCGATTATGAGCCATCTTTTGTAATAGGGTTGGCACTTTCCCCGTTGTCATAACGATTAGTACATCTGCTTGTTCTAGTTGGCTAGTAGGGGCATTTCCTGTTAAACCAAGCATATGCTCACAATAGCTAGTTGTTGTAACATAATATACTTGTGATAGTGAAAAGGCGGCTTTCATAGTCGGTAAGGCGCATAAACGTTCCAACAAAGAAAAATCTGCCATACCATTCCATTCAATCCACACTTCTTGAATATAATTATGTGCTATATATTCTGTAAGTTGCGTAGCAATCGTGTGGAGTGAATCGTCGGTAGGAATCGGCAATGATAGAACGTGTTTTTCGTCTATCGTTGCATGGCCTTGTTCACACTGACCAATTAATATACGCGACGCACTACGAGCGTTAGTCATTGCTTTTAAGCACGTAGTTTTTCCCGTACTGAGAAACCCCATGACTACATAGAGAGGAATTTTTTTATTGTTATAACTCATAAGGCATCATCCCATACAGCATGCACCTCATCTTCTGATAAGTGAGAACCGATAATAGTTAGACTGTTACCAGCAATGTCGATAGGTGCATCACTTATAGCATGTCCATTGTACTGAAAGCTCCTATAACCCTCTGGTGTAGGTAGAATTCCCTTTATACGAAGAATATGGTGAGGCCATGCATGTATTAGTTGCTCTATAGCAGCTATGAAGCTGCTAGTTGCGTGCGGATGCTGGATAGTTAGCGTAATCGCAGCAAACACGTCATGGGCCATATGCTCATGGGAATGCTCGTGATGATCATGGTGCTCGTCGTGGCATCCGCAGTCATGATTATGGGTGCCATCATTGTCAGCTTGATGCGGGCCATGGTTATGGGTCTCTGTATGAGAAGAGCTTGTTTTCTCCGTAATAGACGCATTATCATGGGACGCAGGGCCCATTAGATAGTCATAGAGTGAAATGTCCTGCCATGATTCTGTGTGAATGGGAGCAACATGATTAATGTCTTGTATACCATCAATTAATTCTTTCGTTTGTGCTGGCAATACATGAGCTTGACTAAGAAAAATATGATGGGCATAGGTTAATTGATTTTTGTAAAATTCGCCAAAATTCCGTAGTAATAATGTACCTTGTTGTGCATCGGCAATAGTGATTATATAATCTACAGATACTTTTTCTTCTAATTCCTTAGAGCTACAGGCTTGTATAATGTCTGATAGTTTGGCGACGCCAGATGGTTCGATAATTAATAAGTCAATCGGCTGATCGGTTGTTTGTAATGCTTGTAATACAGATGTTTTAAAATCACCTGCTAGACTACAACAAATGCAGCCAGAGGTGAGTTGTGTTAATTGAATACCTGTATTTGATAATATATCAGCATCATAACTAACACGACCAAAATCATTTTCTAGTATCATTAGGCGCTCTGGTGCTGGATATTCATTAATGAATTGTTGAATGAAAGTCGTTTTGCCGGCCCCAAGAAAGCCAGATATAATCATAATTGGTGTTTTCATACATATTTCTATACTAGGTAATTAGTATAGCTCCTTTCTATAGTATATAATAACAAATTACTTATGATAGTAAAGGATAAACTCTGTAGAGATTATCGTATGTAGGATTACAATAGACTATCTTTATGAACGTTATATCCCTATCACTTGTATGTTAGATATGGTATGCTCGAGAAAATTATATAGTCTTTCATTAGAAGGATTATATAGTTAATAGAATACCTTTATTATTATATACCTATGTAACGAGTAGAATCTATGGAGAACTGAATAATTTTGATAGGCCATAGTGTTGATAGTGTGTTTGGGGCTGTTATTATTAAAAGTGTTTTTTAAGGCGTAGTTTTTCTCTATCATCTATCAATATAGGCAATGATAGAATAGAGTGGTATTTTTATGGAGTCTATTCTGTTATATGGATCTATTGGGCGGTCCAGATAGATAGAAAGCCTTATAACAATGAACACTGGCATACATCATTATACTTTGATGTATGCCAGTGTTATTATGTATTGTAGATAAGGTTAGCTATCATAGCCTATCTATATGATACAGTATTTTTTTGAAAATTTATCTGTTATAGCCTATGCCATGTGAATGAGTAATAACTACCGCCTAGTTATTATTTATTTGTGTTAGAGAATGGTTTAGATCCTGTTTTTTCTTTTGGTAATGTTAAACAGAGTAAGCCGGCTACAAACATAGCGGCCCCCATAATGTAATAACCAAGGTTAATATTTCCCGTATATTGTTTAATGATACCTAACATGTAAGGCCCCACTAATCCGCCTAGATTACCAGAGGAATTAATGAGTCCCATGGCACCAGCAGCGGCCGCTCCTGATAAGAAGGCGGTAGGAACGGTCCACCATACGCCCATGCCACCATATACGCCAACGGACGATAAACAAATGCAAATTAAGCTTACTAATGGCGTAGGTGCTAGTGGTGTAGTAGCTAAGCCGATAGCACCTACAAATAGTGTAAGGGCGATGTGCCAACGTTTTTCACCAGTTTTTGTGGAAGAATGACCACACCATAATTGAATTATTAAGGCTGCTATCATAGGAAAGACGATGGACCAACCAACTAAACTAGGGGACCAACCGGATAAATTTTTTAGTACTTGAGGCATCCAAAAACTAAAACCCCAAAATCCGACAACCCATAAGAAATAAATTACGCATAATTTTAATACTGTAAGGTCTGTTAATGCTTGCCATATGGTATATTTTTTTTCGCTTTGTTTTTTTGCTTCTTCCTTTGCTAATTCAACAGCCATATAGTTTTTTTCAGCATCTGTTACCCATGAAGCTTCACTAGGATGCGCTTTCATCCAGAAGGCAAAAATGAATGCAAATATAATAGCTGGCACAGCTTCGATAATGAATAATGTTTGCCAACCGTGTAAACCAAATAAATCCATTTCTAGTAGTGTACCAGCTAAGGGTGCACCAATAATAGAAGAAAATAGTAGAGACGTTAGCATATAGGAAATGGCTTGTGCCCGTTCTGATGGTACATACCAGTTTGGAATTAATAGGGAATAGATGACGGGGTAGAGTGATGCTTCACATAGGCCTAATAAAAAGCGATATAGGTAAAATTCAAATTGCGTGCTCATAGTTGTCATTAGTATGCAGACTAATCCCCAACTAAACATGATGCGAGCGACCCATTTCATGGGATTAAATTTAGAGGCTAGTATAGAAGCAGGTACTTCAAAGACTACATAGCCGATGAAAAATATGCTGGCCCCAGCGCCAAATACTTCTGGTGATAACCAGGGTAAGGTATCTTTCATGGTCATTGCAGCATAGGCAATATTGACACGATCTAAAAAAGCGATAATGGATACGAGAAATAAAGGTAAGATAACATGTAACAAACGACGTCTTCTGAAATCTTTATGATCGATTGTTACTACCGATGATTGACAATTTCCCGCTTGGGTTGGTTGTTCCATATACAGGACCTCCTTATACAATTCATACTATAGTCATACATCAAAAATATAGTAGGTTGAACGAAAAGAGGTCTTGTGGACCTAATTTGATGGTTGGATAAACCTTTATGGTGAAAGATGCTGTATATATCTTATGGATATGGACAGCAAGGTCGAACAAATCACTATTTTTTTATTATAACAAGGGGTATCAAATATTTCAAATCTGAAAGATAAAAATAGGTACTACATAGTTTCTCTTATGGTCGATGCACTAGCAGTATGTGAAAGACTATTTATAGTGTATAATAAATGGTGTTGTTTTATGTATTATTATATTTATATTGTTTGACTAGAAGAAGTACAACTTATTTATAGATTGTGTAAGGGTAGTCATTATAGATAGAGAGACAAGGAGATAATCATGGTGATGGTAAAGACCAATGAATTACTTCGTAAAGGGGAAGTATTATTTTTATCCTATCAATTAGAAGAGGCGTATGCTATTTTTTCTGAACTGGCACAGGAAGGAGAGCCTCGGGCTATGTATTTTATTGGGGAGTTATATTGGCAAGGGTTTGGACTCGCTTCGGTGAATCACGTTATGGCCTACGAGTGGTATAAAAAAGGTGCTAAATTAGGAGATCCTTTATGTCAACTTTGTACGCTGTTACATATGGAGTTAGATAGCAAAAAGGATAGTAAGGACGAAAAAATTCAGGAAAAGATTAGCGATTTACTTCCTATACTAGAAAATATGGCGAAAGCGGGAGATGCTTTTGCACAATATGAGTTGGCTAGTGTATATGCAGGGAAAAGTGGTACTACGATACATCATCATAGAAGTACACATTGGATGCAATTAGCAGCTAGTCAGGGACACTATGGTGCTATGAGTGAACTAGTTAAGTCTGCTTATGCGGATAAACGATTTGACGATGCCTTTGTTTGGTGTGATAAGTTGGCCCATATGGGGCGTGTGCACGCTATGTATAGTTTATCTACATTATATAAAGAAGGCCTAGGTTGTGATAAGAGTGAGCAACAGGCAGCTATATGGTTAGAAAAAGCTGCTACGGCAGGATATGCAAAGGCGCAAGTCGAACTAGCTGTCTATTATGAAGAGCGAGAAGATGAAGATAGCGCTCTATTTTGGTATGAAAAAGCAGCAGAACAAGGTGTTCTTTCTGCTCAGGTTGAAGTTGCTTATGCATACATGGGAACTACTGTAGTCGCTGCTAATCATGAAAAAGCTTGTTATTGGGCTAATCAGGCAGCAAAACAAGGCAGTAGGGACGGTAAATTCTTGCTAGCTCAATGTTATTGGGAAGGGTTGGGCGTAGATATGAATCATGCGTTGGCAGATAATTTATTAACTGAATTAGCAAATACGCAGGAAGCAGATATTGTATATAGTGTGGCTCGTATGTATGCTAAGTATGGGGGAGAGGAAAAAGCACAGACCTACATGATACAAGCGGCAGAACTTGGATCTAAAGAAGCCAAAACTGTTATAGCTACGAATTATGAAACTAAATAAGGAATAAATTTTCTTTATATAGAATATAGTGTTATCTGTGTCATAGTGTGGATAAGAAACATGATGATGAGGGTATAGTATTTACAAATCCATATATAGACAATCTTTTTGGAGATTACCATAGATATACTGACCCGTTAATGTATGGTGTATACATAGAGAAATCAGTAAATAATAATTGTATTTTTACAAATTTTTATAGTATAATATAAAAAATAGTAATACGTTCTATAGAAAAAGTTATAACTCTATTCTTTATATAGTAGAACCTAGATTTAGGTGTACATGTGAAGTGAGTGTAATTTTATATAGAGGTTGCTATGAAGTAATCATGCATTATGTGTGCGAGGGAGGTATAAATTATGGGTGGCGAAGCATTACTAATTAAAGTAAGCAGCGTACAAGCTGTAGCATTAGCCTTTGTAACATATTACATTGGCGTTTGGATAAAAAGTAAATTTATAACACTACAAAAACTAAGTTTACCATCAGCTGTCATCGGAGGGTTACCGTTTGCTCTTATTCTTTCTATATTACGAGTATATGGCATTTTAACAGTTGAATTTGATAATGCCCTATCCACAGTGGCTTTATTGGTATTCTTTACATCGATTGGTATGATGGCGAGCCTTAAATTAATTAAATATGGTGGTATGGCACTGATTGTGTATTTATTGGTATCTACTGTACTAGGTTTTTTCCAAAACTTATTGGGAATGACCATTGCTGGTGCGATGGGCATTGATCCGCATTATGGTATCTTGGCTGGTGCTGTATCGTTAATGGGCGGCCTTGGTACATCGGCAGCATTTGGCCCTTATTTTGAAGAGACGTACGGTATTACAGGAGCAACTACTGTGGCGATTACATCAGCTACTTTTGGTATGGTGATTGCTTTAGTACTAGGTGGACCATTTGGCGAATTTTTAATAAAAAAATATAAAATTGCTACACCAGGACATCATAGTGATGATGATACACATTTAGAACCACATGTGTATGATATGTCGATTTTGGAAGAAGAAGAAACTACAGATGTTAATGGTACATTAAAAGCATGTGCCTTTGTATTCTTGGCTGTAGGGTTAGGTGCTATTTTAAGTTCCTATTTAAATGAGCTTATTACCTTACCAGCGTATATTGGTGCCATGTTAGTGGCAGCGGTTATTCGTAACATTGGTGATTTTACTGGCAAATACCGCGTGCAAGGTGGCGGATTGAATGTAGTATCTGAAGTGGCATTAACCGTGTATGTAACGATGGCGATTAACAGTTTGAAACTATATGAACTTGTTAATTTAGCGGGCCCTCTTATTCTTATACTAATAGGTCAAACTGTGTTAATGATTCTATTTGCATGGTTAGGGTATTTCTTACTATTTGGTAAAACCTATGATGGAGTCATGCTTGGTGTAGGTGGTATCGGTTTTGCTATGGGTGCTACAGCCAATGGATTGGCTAATATGCAAGCGTTAGCTGAAAAATATGGGCCATCACCACGAGCGTGGTTGATTGTATCGCTAGTAGGAGCCTTTTTAATCGATTTTATTAACGCCATTATCATCACTTGGATGGGGGCTTGGTAATACTTATAATCTATACAGATTATGAGTACTTAATCGCCTTTACTTACTATAGTATCCATATATGCAGTAAGATATGTATAGCGTAGATGATTAATAAGATTATAAAAACGTTGAATTGCATAGTAATAGTAGTAACTATTACTCATGTAACTCAACGTTTTTTTAGAATTTTTATTTTATTTATATCCTTATGGTATTGATTGTGAGGATGTGATAAGACATTAACTTGGTTGGTAACTTGATTTTATGAATCATCCTTGGGAATACACTCATGCAATCGTTTGATTTCATTTACATTGTGTATGCAGTGTTACCTTTCATTGGTAATATAGTTTCACGTGCCTATTGGCTTACAGACTGTATCATTTTATGAATATTAGGTAGAGGATATATTCCATATGTCTGTACATACTAATATAAGAATGTATCACTTTGACGATGTACGAGTATTATGATTTCTTTTACATGTAGCAATAATGAGTCATTGCCAGTTGGTATCACCTGGACTATCGCATTGATGTATTGGTGATGCTCTTACAAGTCTATATTTTTATAGTAGTATTTTATACGTTTTTGGAGCATCATGTATAATCTATTTCTTATATATGTGTATTATTAGAGGAAACTATAGTAAAATAAATACAGAGTTTTGCATCATTGCATCTAAGCTGTGTTATACACAGCGTAGAAAATCGTATGCACTTTGGAATAGTAAAGATATATAATAGTTATATCATGTTAGAATAATTAATAATAAGTATGCATGTAAGTTAGTATAAGGTGGTAGCATATGGCTCAGAATAGTCAACGAAATATAACGATGCTCATGGATTTATATGAGCTAACCATGAGTAATGGATATTTTTCTGATACGTATACAGATGAACAAGTTGTATTTGATGTATTTTATCGAAAAAATCCAGATAATGCAGGATTTTCCATCTTTGCAGGGTTAGAACAAGTGATTGAATATATAGAAAATTTACATTTCGATGAAGAAGAAATTGCTTATTTGCGATCCTTGCAGATTTTTAAGGAAGAATTCTTGACCTATTTATCGACCTACCAGTTTAGAGGACATATTGAGGCGTTACCTGAAGGGACGATTATGTATCCCCATGAGCCTATTTTAACGGTAACGGCATCGATTATTGATGCACAATTAATCGAAACGGCAGTATTAACGATATTAAATCATCAATGTTTGATTGCCACTAAGGCACAACGTATTGTGAAAGCTGCTGCAGGTCGTGGCGTAGCTGATTTTGGTGCACGGCGTGCTCATAATGTGGATGCTGCAGTGTATGGGGCTAGAGCTGCGTATATTGGTGGTGTTGCTAGTACGGCTACAGTATTAGCAGGACAGATGTTTTCAATTCCTGTGAGTGGTACTATGGCGCATAGTTGGGTTATGTATTATGGTGATGAATATGAAGCGTTTAAGCAGTTTGCCAGTGTATATCCTGATGCCACTATTTTATTAGTTGATACATATGACGTACTACATTCTGGTATACCGAATGCTATTAAGCTAGCGAAAGAAGTGTTAATACCACAAGGAAAACGATTACAAGGTGTACGATTAGATTCTGGGGATTTGGCGTATTTGTCACAAAAAGTGAGAGTTATGCTCGATGAAGCAGGACTTTCAGATTGTAAAATTATGGCCTCTAATAGTTTAGACGAATATACAATTCGATCCATTTTACAACAAGGTGGTGCCATCGATGGATTTGGCGTAGGTGAACGATTAATTACGGCTAAATCAGATCCTGTATTTGGTTGCGTTTATAAGATGGCTAGCGTGAAACGAAATGGACAATGGGAACCGCGTATCAAGGTGTCTGAAAGTATTGAAAAGATAACCAATCCTGGACGAAAAGCATTATATCGTGTGTATGATGCTAAAGGATTTGCCATTGCTGATTTAATTGCCTTGGCAGATGAAACCGTATCTATGTCTGCACCGTATCGCTATATTCATCCGCAAAAACCATGGAAAGAGATGTATTTTGAAAACTGTACGGTAAAACGATTGCAAGTGCCCGTTATTGATGGGGGAAAACGAGTGTATCCTAAGCAGTCGCTTACGGACATAAGAAAGTTTGTACAGCATCAAATTGAGCATGAAATTTGGCGAGAAGAACAGCGATTTGAAAATCCTCATATTCATTATTTAGATATGTCACCTTCTTATTATGCTATGAAAATGAATTTACTTGATAAAGTAGATAAACACTAATTACATAGATACATACAAAATTGTTACTCATTGATAGGAATGTGAATCATATAAAAATGGTGATAAATAGTATATAATGGAGAGTAAGATGTTAAAAAATGCAAAAGAAACAGCCTTAGCTATCGAAATGTGGATTCGTAATTATTTTGATGCCGCAGGGGAACATACGAAAGCAGTTATTGGCCTATCGGGTGGTAAAGATTCTAGTGTAGTAGCAGCCTTATGTGTGGCCGCTATAGGCAAGAATCGTGTCATTGGTGTTTTAATGCCGAATGGGGAACAACGTGATATTGCCGATGCTCATCGAGTAGCCAATCATTTAGGCATTCAGACAGTAGTTATTAATATTGCATCTGGAGTTAACAGTATGTGTGACGCTATCGAGACGGGCTTAAAGCAATCACCTAGTATGTGTAGGAATTTGATGAATATAGAAACTGAGTCGAAAGGGTCTACACTCTTATCACAAGATACAATGATTAATTTACCAGCTCGTATGCGTATGCTTACTTTATATGCAGTAGCACAGTCTTTACAGGGAGGTGGTAGAGTAGCTAACACGTGTAATGCTTCGGAGGATTATGTAGGGTATTCTACGAAATATGGTGATAGTGCTGGTGATTTTAGTCCATTGCAACATATTTTAGTAGAAGAAGTGCGTCAGTTAGGAGAAGTACTAGGCTTGCCGTATGAGTTAGTGTATAAAGCTCCATCTGATGGGTTGAGTGGCATGACAGATGAAGATAAATTAGGATTTACCTATGAAGCATTGGATCGTTATATTGTCACTGGACAATGTGACCAGGCTAATTTACAAGCGAAAATTGATCGATTGCATGAAAGGAATTTACATAAATTGCAAGTCATGCCGGCGTTTATATTAGACCCATCTAGTCGATTGCGTGAGTAAAGAAATATGGTAGTTTGCAGTGCTTAATGGGGGTTGTGATGACAACTGTTAATCAGGTTAGGGGATGGGAGCATTTGAAAGAAATAGAGCATATAGATGAACATCGACGTATCGGTGTTTTTGGAGGGACCTTTAATCCTATTCATATGGGACATCTGATGATTGCTGAGTTTGCTACAGAAGCATTTGGATTAGAAACAACTATTTTTGTGCCTACTGGTAGTCCACCACATAAAGATGTTGCTATAGCGAGTGCAGCAGATCGATACCAGATGACAGCACTGGCAATTCTTGATAATCCGCGATTTACGATATCTGATATAGAAATACAGCGAAGTGGTGTATCATATACAGTTGATACAATCCGTGAATTGAAAAAACAGTATCCTAAGGAAACAGAATTTTATTTCATTTGTGGTACTGATTCGATTCAAGATTTACCAAATTGGAAATTCAACAGAGAATTATTAGAACAGGCTTATTTTATAGGTGCCACTCGCCCAGCTGGGTCAGATTTTATTGGCAATATTATTGATTATTTTGGCGCATTAGGAAAAGAAAAAATTCATTTATTGGAAGTGCCAGAATTGGCATTATCTGCTACTGTTTTGAGAGAGAGACTTAAGGCGGGACAATCTGTTCGCTACATTGTACCAGATGTAGTGATTCGATATATTGAAGAACATAGTTTATATAGTGGAAATTTACAGATAGAGTATTTTCTATGAAAGAAACAGAATTATTTTATGAACAGCCCTTTACGATGATTGGGCGTAAAATGAAATTATTAGTGGATACAGGCCGCTTATTATTAGAAAAAGGGTCTGATACAAATCATTTGATACGAGATGTAAAACGAGCCGCAGTATTTATGGGGATGCATGAAGATGATGTACATGTTCATGTCACTCATAATACAGTTATGGTGGCGATTACGACGGAAGATCGGTCCTATACATCGTTTACCAAGACTACATCCCATAGTGTAGATATGACTAAGTTGTCGGCGTTGAGTAAATTATCGTGGCGTGCGTTGGAGAATCGTTATACACTAGATGAATATGAAGCGGAATTAGAACGTATTGAACATATTCCATCTCACTATCCATTAATACTACGATTTTTGTCAGCAGGTATGGCCTGTGCAGGATTTTCCATATTATTTGGTAGTAGTTATTTAGCAGCTATGATAACGGCTGTTTGTGCTACTATTGCGTATGCTATGCGTCGCGCGTGTGAACACTTAAAGTTTAATGGATTTATTAATATAGCCATTGCAGCCTTTGTAGCAACTGCATTAGCAGGGCTTTCTTGTTATGTGGTGGGAGATATTACCACTATGACCTATGCCATGATTTGTGCTAGTTTATTTTTAATTCCTGGTGTACCATTGATGAATGCCGTTAATGATTTGCTCAATGGATTTACAATTTCTGGTGTAGGGAGAGCCGTTTTTACCTTACTTATTGTAGGGTTTTTAACATTTGGTATTGTTGTGGCCATACATTTGCAACCGCAGGGGAATATTAGTCAATTACCTATTTTACCTACCTTTGTGTCGCCCATTCATATTATAGCTGGAGGCATTTCAGCATTAGGCTTTTCTACGTTGTTTAATACGCCAGTGCGCTTGTTGCCTTTTGTTACTTGTGGTGGTGCATTAGCGGTAGCTATACGTAATATACTATTAGTGTCGATGTCGTTTGGGTTGGTATCCGCCTCTTTGGTGGCTACCATCGTAATCAGTGTAGTCATGATATTTTTGGCAAAAAAGGGGAATACGGCAGTATCCGTTTTATCGATTCCGTCAGTGATTCCCTTAATTCCAGGCGTGTTATTATATCGCTTTGCTTATGCGATTATGCAAATTAATGGATTGGATCCGAATGGCTTTTTACAAGCAGAGCAAGCTGGATTTACAGGAATTATCACCATCTTTTGTATGACCATAGGTGTAGCAACACCTACTTTGTTTGGCAGCAGTATTATGAATCGTGATAAAAGTGAACGGGTGCATATGCTTGTAGAAGCTCGTCGTAAACAAGATTCTTTGCATTCGTAGAATAATTTGTATGTACAAGGCTCTTTAGTAGAGAGCCATCATTGATATGGTTAAGAAATCGTTTTATGGGTAATCATGAGGATGATAGATATGTAGATATCTACCATCCTCATGGTTACTCTATTTATATAGGGGAATGTGAGAAAGTGAAAATTTAGTGTTATGTCATGATGTCTTATATCTATATTCCATATAGAGTGTGTAGGTGCAATAATTGATATTACATTAGTAGGCACGGTATTTATATTTCATATAGAATGTGTAGGATAGATACTTTCAAAATAGGCGTGACTTTGTTATAATACACTTGATTGAATAAAATCGATATAAAGATATATGTTAGAAACATACATGTGTAGTATCTGACTGTATAGTTCATAGTTGGCTAGTCCGTTATGCATAGTGTGTTTGTGGATATAGTTATTGAATGCGTAGACGAATCACTTGACGGTCGTGTTTTGTAACGTGTGATTGGTGTATATAGCGACTGTGAATGTGGTAAAAACGCGGGCAATAGAGAGTCTAAGTAGTAGAGCTAGTATTAGTTTATTACATCCTATCGTGAGGTCATGGATAGTAGCAAATTGTATATAGCATATAACATGATGAGAGTATATCGTTTCTATGATGAGTAGCGCAGTATATGTGAATCGTGCTCTAGGAGGTACGCCTGTGGATGAATCAAAAGTAATACAAATGTTACAAATCAATCCAAGAGGATTAGAAAATATTTCAGATGCAACGGAAGCAATGCAACTGGCTGCAGTTACTACGAATGGATTAGCATTAGCCTATTGTCATAATCCGTCTGACCGGGTGGTGATGGCAGCTATTGAAGAAAATGGCAGAGCGGTAGAATATATTAAGCACCCCAGTGAAAGCATATTAGAATTTGTAATTGATAAAGGGTGGAATTATTTGGAATATATAGATAGTCCATCAGAAGCAATTGTGAAACGTGCATTAGCACAGTCTGGTTGGGCTATTAAATACGTGAAGAATCCTAGTGAAGAGTTACAATTATTAGCAGTAGAAACTAATTTTGATGCGATTCAATATATAGAAAATCCATCGCAACAGGTACAAGAAATGGCTATTCGTCATAATTATCAAGCCCTTCGGTATATCAAAGTTCCTACCTTTGCTTCGGAATGTTTAGCGGTTAGAGAACATGAAAAGGCTATGCGATTCATTAGTGATTTAACGATGGAAAAAGTATTACAATTATTGGCTGTAAACAGTTTGATTATTAAATATGTGCCACATAATTTGTTGCCACCTGTAGAAGCGATAAGAAAGGCGTTGGCTACGGCATTAGGAGAGGAATCAGTTTGTGAAACCTATGTAAGACAATTTATGACTGTTTTTACCTTGGATGATGGACAGGGAAACTCATTGATTAATAAATTGGCACTTGTAGATACATATGGTAGTGCTAAGGCGAAACGTATTGCTATGGATGAGCGACTAGCATTTAAATAAGTAAGGAAGATGAATTATGAATTTTAGTGAAACAATGCAAAGTTTAAATATTGTGCTAGAGGCTCGACAAGTGCCTTTACTCGTGGGCGGCACAGGGATTGGTAAAACCTCATTAGTAGCGAAGGTGGCATTGACTCATGGATGGACATTGATTACGATTGATGGCAATTTGTTGAAAGAAGGGGAAATTGGCGGATTACCTACTGTTAAGACACATAAAAAAAGAAATGCGTCCGGTGACGTAGAGGAAGAGAAGATAACTGTATATGCCATTCATCATAAATTGTATGAGGTGGATCAAGCCGTTTCACAGGGGCAATCTGTCATATTATTTATTGATGAAATTAATCGTTGTGAACATGCAGTGCAACAAGAATTAATGAACTTGATTTTGAATCGAGAAATTAATGGGTATCAGTTGCCGGAGAAAGTTCATATTGTGGCAGCTATGAATCCAGTTAACTCCTATGATTATGAAGTGACTGAAATGGATGGAGCACAAGAAAACCGCTTTGTTTGGTTATATATGGAAGCGGATTATAAACAATGGCTTGATTGGGCCGTAGCATCGGGGATTGAAGAACGGGTCATGGAATTTATTTCCACATTCCCTGAGTATTTGAATAAAGCCAATGAAGATGATATTAATGCGACACCACGTAGTTATGAACGCATATCTAATTTATATACGATTTATAAAGAGAAGAAAGAAACAATTCCTCGGTCTGTATTTTTTAATTTGGTTCGCGGCAATGTAGGGTCTATCATTGCAGAAGAGTTTGTCAATTTTGTGGAATCTGAGTATCAACCACTAGTATCTTATGAAGATGTATTTGAAAAACCTACTTGGTCTAGCTCTATGGAAAAGAGAATCCGTGAAGAAAGTCATACGCGTTTATATTTAGCAGCACGCAATATACTAACACAATTAGAACAGCGTATAAAAGACAAAGAAATAGATGCGCCAAAAGCGATAGAAAGATTGGTAGCGTTTCTTCGTGCCTATCCTGTAGATTTGCGTATTGCTGTTATGAAGAGTATAAAACAAGACATGCCTCATGTATATAATCAAGCACAATATGATGCAGCCTTTGTGGACATATTCTTTGCAGCCTATCGATAAGAGGTATAACTATGAATCTATACATGGCAGATATGCTCTTAGAAGAGGCGAGAGCTATAGTAAATGACTATGAGAAAAGTCAGGCTCATATTGTTCCTCATGTAGAGTTTGATGTGCTTGGCACTATGACAGCGAATGTGGAAAAAGATCCATTGGTTGTGCCGGAGAGTTATAAAAGAAAAGTACTAGATTATCTACATCAGTTAAATTTACGACTTATGGATGGAACGGATAATTTTTATGGATACTTTTTTCTTCAAATGCAACATGATGTGCGGTTTGATATAGCTAGTCCTACAGGAATTGCTTTTAAAAAAACAAAATATGTGTTGTATATTAATCCTTTGCAATTTTTTGCCTTATCGCATCTACAAATGGAGAGTGCTATTAAGCATGAAATTTTACATATCGTATCGCTTCATTTGTTACGTGTACGTGATTTGGATGCTAATTATAGTCAATTGGCTATTAATCTAGCTATGGACGTGGTGGTGAATACACAATTAACATCATTGCCACCTGATGCAGTTGATTTAACATGGGTAAATCGTCAATTTAGAATATCCTTGCGCCCTTTTAAAACACTTGAATATTATGTGGAGGAAATTCAAAAAGCAATTCACATGAAAGATGGCGTTGATGCAGCAGGGGCATCTGTTGCTGTTGCTGTACATGAGGAAGCTAGTGAGATTTCTACACATTTGGATCCACGTCGCATGCACGATATATGGATGGAATGTGATGATGTATCGGAAGAAATGATAGAGACATTTACAGAAACATATATTGATGCGGCTACAAAAGGAGAACTAACGGGGTATTTAGCCAATCAAGTAGCCATTATTAAAGATAGAAAAGATACATTACCATGGCACTATTATTTAAAAAAAATAGTGGGAACTGTAACAAATGCTCATAGAAAGACGACAACACGACGTCATAGACGACAGCCAGAACGACTTGATTTGAGAGGTACATTGCGAAATCATCGCGCTAAGATTGTAGTAGCCCTTGATACGAGTGGCAGTATTAGTAATCACGAGTTTATGGCGGCTATGGAAGAGGTCTTTCAAATTGTTAAGAATTACAATCATGAAATTACGATTGTAGAATGTGACAATGCGATTCGTCATACGTATCGTGTGAAAGATGTTAAGCAGTTGGAAGAACGACCTGCTAAACGAGGTGGCACAGCATTTAGTCCCGTAATTACATACTGTAATCAACAGTCTATCGATTTGTTGATTTATTTTACTGATGGAGAAGGTGAGACTTCCTTAGTTGTACCACCTAGAGGTTATCGCGTATTATGGGTATTAACGGGACGATCAAAAGGATTATCGTTGCATACCTCCTATGGATTAGTTAAACAATTGCGCCTTGTTCCAGAAACAGAAGACACGGTAGATTTTTCTGATTTGCGGACAAGTGGATACTCTATGGCAAATCAACCACGAGATGCAGATATTATGTAGATTGTATAAAGGGTAGATCCACTATATATAGTGCTTCTACGACCCTTGTGCATGGCATTCTTTTGTTGCGCGGGAAATGAGGGACTACGCCTTTTATACTTTAAAGAAGAGGTACACTAGGTAGGTCATCTGTTTACGGCCACCATACAGCAAGAAAGTACTGAATTTTTGGGTAGTAAGTTATGCTCTTTTTTAACGATGCCAGTATATATAGAAACATGTTTTGTGTACTAGTTGGTGCGTATCCATTAGTGTGGATGGTGTATAGAGCAATAAAAAAACAGCCCCGAGAGAGTGTGGACTGTTTTTTTATATGCTTTGTGTTATTGGAGAGTAGATTTCTTAGGAATGTACAAAGAAATCTAGTTGAGAGAATCATAATAATGAGAGCATCATTATGACTATGAATTATATAATCGATAGTATATAATTCAACTTTCACACACATTATAACGCTCGTTACAGGATTATAAAAATGGCAAAAAATTATTATATACATAAAAGTTTGTTATAGATATAATAGATGTAAGAGAGGGGATAGTGGGCTATGGATATACTCCTATATGGGAGCTAGTAGAATTGGTTGTATTGTAGTATAGGATGAGTGTTATATGGATAGTAAAAAATGTGAAGCCTTTTTAGCAGCCATTGATTATGGGAGCTTGACTGCTGCTGGTGATGCCTTGGGGTATACACAACCTGGCATTACACGCATGATTAATACGCTAGAAGAAGAATTAGGATTTAAGCTGTTTGTGCGAACTAAAAAAGGTGTGTCTGTAACACCTAATGGAGAAATTATGATTCCCGCATTTCGTGAAATCGTGAGAGCACAGAGGGTGGCGGAAGAATTAGGGTCTACTATACAAGGCATGTTAAGTGGTGTATTGACGATTGCCGCCTATTATAGTATTTCTGCAGTGTGGTTGCCTGCGATTATTCAGCGATTTCAAAAAGATTATCCTTATGTAATCATTCGCGTTAACGAGGGAGGGAATCGAGAAATTGCACAATGGTTACATGATAAATCTGTAGATTTAAGTTTTGCGGCACAACCAAGTGAGAAGGTGCCATGTGATTGGATTCCTTTAGTTCAAGACGAAATGGAAGTGTGGTTACCGATAGATCATCCAGCGACAAAAGCAGCATCATTCCCTATTGAACAGTTAAATGGTGCTCCCTTTATTATGACTTCAGCAAATCAAGATACAGAAATTGATCGTTTGTTAGCGAAAGAATCATTAATGCCAGATATTAAATTTTCTACTAAAGATTCCTTTACAACCTATTGTATGGTAGAAGCTGGCTTGGGGATTAGTATGAACAATCATTTGATTTCACAGAAATGGTCAGGGCAAGTGAAACAATTGCCATTTAATCCACCTCACTATGTAGAACTAGGATTAGCCATTCCTAATTTAGAAGAAGCTTCACCGGCAACGAAAGTATTCATTGACTATGTGAAATCCTTCTTGGAAACGATCAAATAATCTGTGCTAGCGTTTTCCTCTTCCACATGTGATGCGTGTGAGAGGATGCATAACACTATGCTAGCTTATGGAGTTGACTTGCCTTCACATGTATGAAAAAATATGATAAGTCGGATTAACATCATGGTTAGGAATTAGAAAGCGTTAGGATAGACATAATGACAGATAGCGCATAGAATGCGCTATCTGTCATCTAGTACGTTCATTATATATGTTTGGATACCATAAAACCTGTGGCTTGTTGATTAGCCATGATAACCATATCAGAAATTTGAACCCGCCGTGGCTGGTTTACTACATAGAGAATTGTGTCGGCAATATCTTGTGCTTGTAAGGCTTCGATGCCAGCATAGACATTAGCTGCTTTTTCTTTGTCTCCGTGAAAACGAACTTCACTGAACGGTGTTTCAACGATACCTGGTTGTATGGTAGTTGTTTTTATATTCGTATCAATTGTGTCAATACGAATTCCGTCACTAATTGTTTTAATGGCTGCTTTAGTGGCACAATAGACGGCACCATTGGCATAGGCATAGATACCAGCTGTGGAACCAAGATTGACGATATGTCCTTGATTAGCTTGTATCATAAATGGCAAGACTGTGCGTGCTACATAGAGCATGCCCTTAATATTGGTATTAATCATGGTTTCCATATCATCAAGACTGCTGTCTTGGAATGGATCTAAACCTTGTGCTAGGCCTGCATTATTAATTAATACATCAATACCACCAGCAGAGGTAATCATTTCTGGAATCATTGTTTCTACAGCTGTGCGATCTGTTACGTCCAATGGAAAAGTTGTCACGCTAATGCCATAGTTATCTGATAAGGTTTCTTTTATATGTGCTAACTTATCTTGACGCCTACCGCATAGTAAAAGGTTATCTCCATAGGCGGCAAAAGCCTCAGCACTTGCTTTACCAATACCTGATGTAGCACCGGTTATTAATATTGTTCTTGCCATAGTTTGACTCCTTTTCTTTTAGCATATAGTATCGTTATCATTCTTATTGTACCTAGATTTTGTGATTTGTAAAAGAAAAATATGATTTTTAGGTAACAAGTTAAAGAAATTGTGAGATAATTATGAATAGATAAGATGCTAAATTATATGATATAGCATTTATAGTTTATTCTATCATATACATAGCTATATTCATTATTGGTGAGATAGAGTTGTATTGGCAAGAGCTGATGTTAAATTTTATAGGTTTATAGAAAGGAGGAAGGGATTTTTATGGTTAATAAGGTATGTGTGCATTGTTGATAGTTATAATGTATACGCTTTGTTTGACCATATATCCTTATATAGTATGTTAGAAGTAGGTTTACAAGCACCTGATTTTACAATGCCTAACCAAAATGGTGACATGGTTAGTTTGCATGATTATCGAGGTAAAAAAGTTATTTTATATTTTTATCCAAAGGACAATACGAAGGGTTGCACTATGCAAGCTCAAGAATTTGCTAGACTACAAGAGCAATTTGCAGCAGAAAATGCTGTGATTATTGGTGTTAGTAAAGATAGTGTAGCATCACATAAAAAATTTGAAGAGCAGCATCAATTGCCATTTACATTGATTTCAGATCCAGAGTTAACAGTTATTCAAGCCTATGATGTATGGGGAGAAAAAAATATGTATGGTAAAAAGACAATGGGATTGATTCGTAGTACGTATATTATTGATGAAGCAGGTATTATTATCGGAGCCTTTGGTAATGTACGAGCCGCTAAAAATCCTGAAAAAATGTTGGAAGAAATTAGTAAATAATCGATAGGTTTATAGCTATGAAATATAGTATTCTCTAAGGAAAGCATATAAGAATAGCCACTATGATTGCTTCATACAGATTAGTATAGTGAAGTATGAGTAGATAATTAGTAGCTAGCAAAGTAATTTATATATTGTATAGGCATAGTGTTAATAGATTGTGGATTAGGAATAGATAATTAAAAGATAGGTTGCTATCGATCGATTATTTAATGGAAGTTTATCAAAAAAGTCACACCGTGATAGAATACTTTTCATTTTAAGAAGTACTCTATTTGGAGTGTGACTTTTTGTTTATTTATTTTCTATATGGAGTAAATTGTTGACTCTATGTATAGAGGTATCGCTATTTTTGATGGGTATCGTATTTCGCGTTATATTGGATAGAAATGGTCATGTGTAGCCATCGTGCTGATGATAATTGCTAGGGAAAGGTATGACTCTAATTAGTATCGACTATAGGTAGTGACGCGGAACGCGTTCAGAAAAACCACAGAAAATTTCATAAGGAATAGTGTCGGCTAAGGCTGCTATATCTAACACCGATATGGTTTCATTCCCTTGGGAACCTAGTAATATGACAGGCTCACCAGGATGTATATCAAGAGTATCTGGCAGTGCTACCATAAGTTGATCCATACATATGCGACCAACGATAGAACAATGAGTACCCTTGATTAAGACAGAACCTTTATTGGATAGACTGCGTGGATAACCATCTGCATAGCCGATAGGAATAGTGGCTATTTTCATGTCTTTAGGCGCTATATAGGTACTGCCGTAGCCAATGCCAGAACCAGCAGGCGCTTGGTGTACATGAACTACTTCGCTATGAAGGGATAGGGCCGGTTGCAAGTGTAGCGTATTCGGCACATCTACTGATGGCATAATGCCATATTGAATAATACCGGGTCTGGCATCCGTAAATAAACTGTCTGTAAGCACTAATAAACCAGCACTATTCGCCAAGGAAAAACGATATTGCTTATTAGGTCGAGCCTCTTTGACGGTGGATACTAGACGATTAAATAGTTGTGTTTGTTCATGAGCATGTGTTTGATCCGCCGCATCAGCATTGGCCATATGTGAGAAAAAACCATTGATTCGTAATTGTGGATATGCGTCTATTACATCAATCCAATGTAATACTTCCGTAGGGGAAATGCCAATACGATGCATACCTGTATCGACGGCAATAGCTACTTCAATTACTCTATTGTGTTTACTAGCACAGGCATTTAATGCTTCAAAATCAGTAGATTCACAAACGGCAGGAATTGTATTAGTTGTGGCAATTAAATCGAATGATTGTGGTCGAGTTAGTCCTAATAGATAGATAGGAGCCACGATACCTGCTTGTCGAAGGGGAATTGCTTCTTCGGGGATAGCAACAGCTAGTGCATCATAGCCTTCCTCTATGGCTATTTGACTCACGATGACACTGCCATGACCGTAGGCGTTAGCTTTTACAACGGCTGTACATGTCATGCCATTAGGTAGACTATTTTTTATGGCACGTAAATTGTGGCGAATACATGTGGTGTTAATTTCTAAATAGGTAGGTCTCATACTATATCTCCTAACCTATACAGGATATCAGTAATTATAAGCTTGCTTGCATCAACTATACATATAGTTAAGATAAAGGAGCATACTTATTGTCTGTAATGCGTATATAGAATTACTAACGGTATCTGTTTGTACTCATCATACGCTATAGTAGTATAGGTAATAATATATTATTCTATAACTTTCATAGAAATGTTACAATAGAAAGATAAAAGATAATAGATTATATGAATCTTTTAATGAGTATAATGAACGTCTATGAAAGCGAGGCACTATCCGTTGACATTATTACAATTAAAATATATTGTGACTGTTGCTGCAGCAGGCACGATTAGTAAAGCGGCAAAACAGTTATTTATTGCACAACCAAGTTTGACAGCGGCTATTAAGGAGTTAGAACAAGAATTGGGTATTACTATCTTTAATAGAACCAATAAAGGAGTTATTTTGTCGGTGGAAGGAGAAGAGTTTTTAGGCTATGCACGACAAGTCATCGATCAAACCAATTTAATTGAAGAAAAATATTTTGGACAAGAACCTGTGAAACATCAATTTTGTGTATCTACGCAACATTATTCTTTTGCCGTAGAGGCATTTGTGGACCTGTTAAAGAATCATGGTGGTGAAGAATATGATTTTCGTATTCGTGAAACACAGACCTATGAATTAATTGAAGATGTAGCAAAATTGAAAAGTGAAGTGGGAATTTTATATTTGAATAGTTTTAATGAAACTATTATTCGAAAAGAATTGCGTCGCCATGACTTGAAATTCAATCCTTTGTTTACAGCACAACCGCATGTATTTGTCAGTGTGTTTAGCCCTTTAGCTAAGAAAGAGATAATTACCTTAGAGGATTTAGAACCATATCCACGATTATCCTATGAACAAGGTGAACATAATTCATTTTACTTTTCTGAAGAAGTGTTGAGTACACGTGATGCGAATAAAGATATTTTAGTATGTGATAGAGCAACATTATTTAATTTGTTGATTGGCCTTGATGGATATACTATTTGTAGTGGTGTTATCAATGAAGAATTAAATGGAGAAAATATTGTAGCTCGTCCGTTGGATGTAGATGATCCGATACAGATTGGTTATTTGACGCATAATAAAATTGCGCCTGGCCGATTTGGTCAACTTTATATTGAAGCGCTTAGAGAACGAACTAAGGATTATTCCATTGACAAGGCAGTATAGAAAGATACTTATGTTTCTTATCCATTTATGATATACTATCTTTATAGAAAGTTATCGATATGAACGTATTTCCTGTATATATAAGGAGTTATGTATGAGAAGTTTGAATCGTATATTATTAATTGTGGCATTAATGGCAATTGTTTGGCATATATATCAAAATGGTATACAGTTGATTAATGTAGGCGCATTAGTTGTGTTGGCGGCCTCATCTTGGCTAGAAAAGTGGGCAGCTAAGAAGAGAAAAGCCTTAGATGCTCAATATCGTCGTGATTGTGAAGAAGCGCAGCGTAAAAGTAGTGAACGAGAAACAATCGATATAGATGGGCATGTTGAAAAGGAAGATCATCAATAGATTACATAGGTAAAAGTTATAGGAGATAGTATGAAGTTAGTATCATGGAATGTAAATGGGTTACGAGCAGCTGTTACGAAAGGCTTTATGGATGCCTTTCGTGAACTAGATGCAGATATGTTTTGTTTACAAGAAACAAAGTTACAGCCAGAACAAATTGAAATGGTGTTGCCTGGTTATGAACAATATTGGAATAGTGCGGTAAAAAAAGGCTATAGTGGGACGGCTCTGTTTACGAGAGTTAAACCTCTAGCGGTGACAAACGGCCTAGGCATTGAAGAACACGATCAAGAAGGACGAGTTATCACTGCAGAGTTTGATAACTTTTATTTAGTGACTTGCTATACACCGAATAGTAAACGAGAATTATTACGCCTTGAGTATCGCATGGAATGGGAAGATGCATTCCGTACATATTTATTGGGATTGAATGCGAAAAAACCAGTCATCGTTTGTGGTGATTTAAATGTAGCCCATCAAGAAATTGATTTAAAAAATCCTAAAACAAATCGTCGTAATGCAGGTTTTACTGATGAAGAAAGAAACAAGATGACCGAATTGTTACAAGCAGGATTTACGGATACTTTTAGATATAAGTATCCAGATGCGATAGAAGAGTATAGTTGGTGGTCTTATATGGGCAAAGCTCGTGAGAAAAATACGGGGTGGAGAATTGATTATTTCATTACATCCAATGATATTGTTGATAAAATTGAAGATGCGAAGATTCATCAACATATTTTTGGCAGTGATCATTGCCCAGTAGAATTGGATATTAAGTTATAAATGAAATGGTAGATGGAAAAGCATATATTAGCAGGACCATACATGCTTTTTTAGTATTTGTAAGAATTGATGGAAGCATACTATGATAAATGAAAGAAATGAACGTGCCGTTGTTTTATTGAGTGGCGGTGTTGATAGTACTACTTGTTTAGCCTTGGCTATTGAACGATTTGGAAAAGATTGTGTTATACCGTTGTCTATTTTATACGGACAAAAACATAGTAAAGAATTAGAAGCGGTGCATGCTATATTAAATTATTACCATATGCAAGGACAATCATTGGATGTAACAAAAATATTTGCTTTTAGTAATTGCTCTTTGTTGCAACAATCTACAGAATCAATCCCTGAAGGATCCTATGCAACGCAGCAAGCAAATAGCGGTAGCGATGTAGTGAGCACGTATGTGCCTTTTCGCAATGGCTTGTTTTTATCAGCGGCTGCGTCATTAGCACTTTCATTAGAAGCTAGCCATGTATATTATGGAGCTCACAGTGATGATGCAGCGGGCAATGCGTATCCTGATTGTAGCAATGCTTTCTATAATGCTATGGGCACGGCCATCTATGAAGGTAGTGGCAAGCTATTAACTTTAGAAGCTCCTTTTATCAATGTTTCTAAAGCAGATGTTATTAAAGAAGGCATACGATTAGGGGTTCCCTATGAATTAACATGGAGTTGCTATGAAGGTGGTGCAACACCTTGTGGTCATTGTGGTACCTGTATTGATAGAGCACAGGCATTTGCCGCTAATGGGATTGAGGATCCTGCTATCAAATAAGCACATTACTATGTATCATATACATTTTATTAAAATTTTTTTATGTTTATACAAAAAAAGACTTGCCAAAAATAAATCTGGTATGATACTATAACAAAGTACTAAGGTGCTGGCGTAGCTCAACTGGTAGAGCAGCTGACTTGTAATCAGCAGGTTGTGGGTTCAATTCCTATCGCCAGCTCCATTTTACAATTACATAAGACAGTTCGTAACCATCCTGTCTATAAACAAAACTAGGAAGACATAAGCTAAGCAATATGAGTATGGTTAACCATACTCTTTTTTTATGTAAAAGGAGGTGAGTGTGATGAAGATTAATTCTATTAGACGATTAACTATCTCTTCTATGGTAATAGCTATTTATATTGTTGTTTTATATATTACACAAGGTATGTCTTTTGGCCCTTATCAAATTAGAATTGCCACATCTTTATATGCACTTGCTTATATCTTTCCTTTTCTCGTTATTCCCATGGGGATTGCTAATTTGATTGCTAACTTTTTATTTGGCGGTTTAGGCTGGCTCGATTGCCTTGGCGGCTTTGGTGTGGGCATCATTACAACCATGATTATTGTAGGCCTAAAACGGCGTCAAATGAATCTATGGTGGTCACTCTTACCTATTGTGATTGTTCCTGCTGTGTGCGTATCGGCATGGCTAGCATATGTATTGCATATCCCTTATACGGTGTTGATTTGTAATCTGTCGGTGGGGCAAGTTATTCCTGCTGTGGTAGGATGCTTACTAGTGCAATTATTAAAACGACGATTAGTACTACCTATTAGAAAGTAAGCGGATAGTTATTAGATATAGTGTGAGTAATTTGGAAGTTAAAAAAATAAAAAAAGCACTTGCATAAGATAATCTAGATGTGGTATATTAGTTAAGCACTAAGGAGTGGCAATAATTGAGAGGCTTTGGTTGCATGGTATTTGAAAACTAAGCAATAAAAAATTATTGACAAGCTTATTGCCTGAGTGCTATAATATATCTTGTTATGAAATGCTGGCGTAGCTCAACTGGTAGAGCAGCTGACTTGTAATCAGCAGGTTGTGGGTTCAATTCCTATCGCCAGCTCCATATGGAGGGATTCCCGAGCGGCCAAAGGGAGCAGACTGTAAATCTGCCGTCTTCGACTTCGAAGGTTCGAATCCTTCTCCCTCCACCATTTTTTCATAGCGGGGTGGAGCAGTTGGTAGCTCGTCGGGCTCATAACCCGAAGGTCGCAGGTTCAAGTCCTGTCCCCGCAACCATAATTATAGCAACAGTATAATTTCTATTATGCTGGTGTAGCTCAGTCGGCAGAGCGTATCCTTGGTAAGGATAAGGTCACCGGTTCAATCCCGGTCACTAGCTCCATATACGGCGGCATAGCTCAGTTGGCTAGAGCAATCGGTTCATACCCGATGTGTCCGCGGTTCAAATCCGTGTGCCGCCACCATACCTTCCTTAGGAAGGCTTTTTTTATATGTAAATTTTGGGTAGATACTTTATATTTATCTTGCTTTATACTATAATGGATATATACACCATTATTTTGTTATGATGAAGGAGGCTATTTACTTAAAATGGCAAAAGAAAAATTCGAACGTACAAAACCGCATGTTAACATTGGTACTATCGGTCACGTTGACCATGGTAAAACAACATTAACAGCAGCTATTACTAAAGTATTGGCTGAAAAAGGTCAAGCTGATTTCCAAGACTACAGCATGATCGATAAAGCTCCAGAAGAACGTGAACGCGGTATTACAATCAATACAGCACACGTTGAATATGAAACAGCAACTCGTCACTATGCACACGTTGACTGCCCAGGCCATGCTGACTATGTTAAAAACATGATCACTGGTGCTGCACAAATGGACGGCGCTATCTTGGTAGTATCCGCAGCTGATGGCCCTATGCCTCAAACTCGTGAACACATCTTGTTAGCTCGTCAGGTTGGCGTTCCAGCAATCGTTGTATTCTTGAACAAAGCTGATATGGTTGACGATGAGGAATTATTAGAATTAGTAGAAATGGAAGTTCGTGAACTTCTTTCTTCCTACGAATTCCCTGGCGACGATATTCCAGTAGTTATCGGTTCTGCTTTAAAAGCATTAGAAGGCGATGCAAAATACGTTGCTAAAATTGAAGAATTAATGGATCAAGTTGACTCCTACATTCCAACTCCAGTTCGTGATACAGACAAAACATTCTTGATGCCTGTAGAAGACGTATTCACAATTACAGGTCGTGGTACAGTAGCTACTGGCCGTGTAGAACGTGGCGAAATTAAAGTAGGCGACACTGTAGAAGTAGTAGGTCTTGCAGATGAAGCAAAATCTTACGTAGTAACAGGTCTTGAAATGTTCCGTAAAACATTGGATGAAGCAGTAGCTGGTGATAACGTAGGTGCTCTTCTTCGCGGTGTTGAACGTAAAGATATCGAACGTGGTCAAGTATTAGCAAAACCAGGTTCCATTCATCCACACACTAAATTCAAAGGCGAAGTATACGTGTTGACTAAAGAAGAAGGTGGCCGTCATACTCCATTCTTCTCCAACTACCGTCCACAATTCTACTTCCGTACTACAGACGTAACTGGTGTTATCAGCTTACCAGAAGGTACAGAAATGTGTATGCCTGGTGATAACATCACTATGGATATTGAATTAATCACTCCAATCGCTATCGAACCAGGTCTTCGTTTTGCGATTCGTGAAGGTGGTCATACAGTAGGCGCTGGTGTTGTTACTGAAATCGCTGACTAAGAATAACACATATATACGCTTATATGAATAGTCATCCTCCTCGTATTTACTATGATAAATGCGAGGAGGATTTTTGTTATATACTGTTAGAGTGAGACATTTTATTGATAGAAGACTATACACTACTATCTATGCGAAAAAGATAAGGAGTTGATAACATATCATCTAATGTATATATTAGAGGTATTTATATTGTATTATATGTTAGAAAGATGAGTGTTTATGGTGAACCTTTGTTACTAGATGTGATTTACATTGGAATATACAAATGAAAAGTGACAGTACTGATCTATACACTATAGGACTATGTGGTACTTTTATATTGTTATATAGATGCTAGTGATGAATAGAGGAATTACTAGTTACTAGGAAGACTGTTGTTAGACGTGCAGGTTATATTAAGGAGGTTATATGAAAAAAGTAGCAATTTTAGTCAATGAAGAAACTATGCAACGTTGTTCATGTGGTGGATGTTTAGGCGCATTATTTGATAAAAAAGATGCTTTCGCACGATATGGGGATGAACCAATTCAATTGGTGTCGATGACGCATAGTGGTGGTGATTTAGAAAAGAAAATTGCCACATTGCTCAAAAAAGGGGTAGACGTTGTTCATTTATCGACATGTACACGTGGTAAAAATGAAAATTACGAGGCTATTGCTCATCGATTAGCAGAAGATTTTAATGTAGTTGGATATACACATGGTAGTGCTGTTTCTAAAAATGGTGTAGAAGCTATTATACTAGATAAAAATCATGGTCATACTTCGTCAGAAACTAAATAAGATATGATATGCAATGAACATGTGTGATAGAAAAAGGAGAAAATTATGGGGAAACGAGTACAAGTAGTATTATGGGCATTTATAACAATTTTATTCTGGGCATCAGCATTTCCTTTTACAAAATATGTTATATATAGTGTAAGTGCTACTTCGCTTGCAGAAGCGCGCATGATTATTGGCGCTCTTGTATTATTGCTAGTTACTAGTAAACAAGGCCTGTCGTTTCCTAGGCGAAAGGACTGGATACTATTTATTGGAATAGCGATAGCTGGTAATATTGGTTATCAAATTGTCTTTAGTCTCGGCATACTATCCATT
This sequence comes from Veillonella montpellierensis, assembly GCF_947090115.1. Classification (NCBI taxonomy): domain Bacteria; kingdom Bacillati; phylum Bacillota; class Negativicutes; order Veillonellales; family Veillonellaceae; genus Veillonella; species Veillonella montpellierensis. The sequence goes on along the minus strand of NZ_CAMUMS010000010.1, from coordinate 67,728 downwards.
CCAGCAGCTACTTCTAGTATTATTATGGTTTTAACACCACTTATTGTAGCCAGTATGGCCTATGGTATTTACAAAGAACGATTACATACTATGGGCTGGCTATGTATTATAACAGCTTTCATAGGAGTGGGGATTGTATTGTTATGGGACGGCATGTTATATATACAAATGGGTGCTATATGGACCTTATTAGGCATGTTACTCTTTGCTGGCTACACTATACTAAGCCGTGAATTATCAATGAAAGGATACACACCATTGACAATTGCTACTTGGGGTATGGTTGTAGCTTCTTTTATGGGGATACAATGGATACCATCTATGATAGAAGAGTTAGCGCATGTGACGATGATTGAGGGTGGTATGATTTTCTTTTTAGGAGCTTTATCTAGTGCTGTAGCATTTATTACATGGGCATATGCATTGGAATTAGCAGAAAAAACAGCAGATGTAACATGTTTTATGTTTTTATCACCTGTTATTGTTACTGGTATGAGCTGGGCATTGTTAGGCGAATTCCCTAATAGGGGATTTTTTATTGGTGGTGCATTAATTATCATTTCTTTATTTTTATTTAATAAATATCGATAAGTATTCATGTGATTACTAACTGATAGAAATTATTTTGTTAAGTCTATCATTATAATTAACTTGTTTTCAATTCATAGTTTGATATACTAGGAAAGTACTGTTTTTCTAAGGAGATATGAAATATGAGTGAAAAGAAAGTTGTACCACTTTGGAAATTGTTAGCACCAGTTGTGGTAGCTGTTATTGTTTGGCTAATTGGTGCTCCTACAGGTCTTGGCGCAGGTGCGTGGCTGTATGTTAGCATTTTTGCAGGGTTAGTAGTAGGTCTTATTTTAGAACCAATGCCACCAGCATTTGTAGGTCTTATTGCTATCATCGTATCTATATTATTTAGAGTAGGGCCAGCGGTAAAAATTGATGCATTAACAGGAAATGCATTTCCTATTACTAGTGCGGCGGCTATTAGTTGGGGGCTTAGCGGCTTTTCCAACACTATTGTGTGGTTAATTTTTGCAGCATTTATGATAGGCATCGGCTATCAAAATAGTGGATTAGGCCGTCGTATTGCATTGTTTTTAGTACAAAAATTAGGAACATCTTCATTGGGATTAGGATATGCCATCGCTTTAACAGATTTGATATTAGCCCCATTTATACCGAGTAATGCGGCTCGTAGTGGTGGCACAATTTACCCTGTTGTTAGTAGTATCTGTCCTATGTTTGATAGTTATCCAGATAAAAACCCTAGAAAAATAGGGTCTTATTTGACCTGGGTTAGTTTGGCTACTACCTGTGTATCTAGTTCTATATTTTTAACAGGGCAAGCGCCTAATCCATTAGCTGTCGAATTAGCAGCTAAATCGGGCGTTGTAACTATGAGTTGGACGTCTTGGTTCTTGGCTCTATTGCCAGTAAGTATCATTTTATTTATTATTACACCATTGTTGGCCTATATTTTATGTAAGCCTGAAGTCAAAGGTTCTTCAGAAATTGCGAAATGGGCTCGTACGGAGTTTCGTACATTAGGAACTATGAGTTTTGGCGAAATAGCCATGGCATGTATTTCTGTATTAGCGTTGGTATTGTGGATCGGTTCTAGTTATTTTGGTATTAATCCAACCACTACTGCATTAATTGTTATCATTTTGATGGTTCTTACAAAAATTATTACATGGCAAGATTTTTTAGCTAACAAACCAGCTTGGAATGTTTTGACTTGGTTTGCTACATTGGTACCGATGGCAAGTGGTTTAAAAAATGTGGGATTTTTAAATTGGTTAGCCCATATGGCTGGAGGTACACTCGTATCATTAGATCCGACAATAGCTATGTTAGGTTTGTTAATTGCCTTTTGTGTATTGCGGTATTTCTTTGCATCAGCAACCGCCTATGTAACGGCTATGGTGGGTTTATTTGTTGCATTAGTACTAGAAATTCCTGGTGTGAATGCTACAGAAGTAATGACCATATTATTATTACCAATGGGGATAATGGGTGTATTAACTCCTTATGGTACTGGTCATAGTCCAGTTTGGTTTGCCAGTGGCTTTATCAAGGGTCCTGAATTTTGGAAACTTGGATTTATTTTTGGATTTATTTACTTAGCAATTTTTATCATTGTAGGGATTCCTTGGATTCGGTTTATTTTACCGTATATAGGCTGATCGAGGTCCTGTACAATAATTAGTATTACTTAAATAGAAAACAGTTACTACAGTATGTAGCTTATATATTTCTTAGCTAGATACGCATCTTATGTGTATCCGTATAGAATATATAGGCTACATTTTTGTTTCTCAGATATTTTTAGAGAGTGCAGCTAGGTTATGTAGTGTGACTCCATGATGATATTACACAGTGAATAGGATAGACTATGATGGGGATAGATACACGTAAATTTAGTGATTTCTTTAGCTTTATTACTACTATTTTGTGTAGGTCATATACATATGGGGAGAATAGAGATAATAACCGTTGCTAGCAATAGTAGAATCATCATACACATTACGTATAGTTAGATAGTGACATATATCACTAATTTTTCCCCATTATAGATTGTACGAGAGAATCAATACAAGACCTATAGGATGTATGCATATTAGTAACGATACTAGTAGCAGATATTACTAAATGGAATGTGATATATATTATACTTGTGAGATTTGTTACATTCATAATCAGAGATTTTCAGTACACTAAAAGTAAGTAGGAGGGTATATATATGAGTAATCTTTTTCAAAAGTTTAAGTATTTAGTACCAATTCATACATCCAAAGATGGGCATCAACAATTACATGAAGGTGGTCGTGATTGGGAACAAATGTATCGTGATCGTTGGTCATTTGATAAAGTTGTTCATTCTACGCATGGTGTTAATTGTACAGGATCGTGTGCGTGGAATATTTATGTTAAAAATGGATTAGTGGCTTGGGAAAATCAAATTCACGATTATCCAGAAACAGATGAATCTATGCCTGATTTTGAACCTCGTGGATGCCCAAGAGGGGCGTCGTTTTCCTGGTATTTATATAGTCCGCATCGTATTAAATACCCTTATTTAAGAGGAGAACTCGCTGAGTTGTGGCGTGAGGCTAAAAAAAATCATAGTACGGCACTTGCGGCTTGGCAAAGTATTGCTAATGATCCAGGTAAAAAGAAAAAGTATAAGCAAGCTCGTGGCATGGGGGGATTTGTTCGTTCTACATGGGATGAAGTGTCTGAGTTAGTAGCCTGCTCGTTATTGCATACAGCAATCACCTATGGGCCAGATCGTAATTTTGGATTTTCCGTTATTCCTGCTAAATCTATGTTAAGTTATGCTGGAGGACTTCGATTCCTACAATTAATGGGCGGTGTTGGTTTATCATTCTACGATTGGTATGCGGATTTGCCACCAGCAAGCCCACAGGTATGGGGCGATCAAACAGATGTACCAGAATCATCAGATTGGTTTAATGCAGGATATATTATTACTTGGGGATCAAATGTACCACTTACACGGACACCGGATGCACATTTTTTAGTAGAAGCTCGTTATAAAGGGACTAAAATAGTATCCATTGCGCCGGATTATGCAGAATCTACTACCGTTGCGGATACATGGATACCACTCAATGTGGGCAGTGACGGTGCTATGGCTATGGCTATGGGGCATGTTATATTAAATGAATATTATTGGGGACAACCAAGTGAATTTTTCACTACCTATACTCGCAACTTTACAGATTTTCCATTTTTAGTACAACTCGATGTAGATGGAGATTATTTTAAACCAGGTCGTTTCTTAAATGCTAATGATTTAGGCCGTGACGATAAAAATGCAGAATTTAAGTATTATGTAATAGATGAGTTGACTGAAGAATTAGTAATTCCTAATGGCACCATGGGCGATCGTTGGGACCGTAAAGAAAAATGGAATCTCCGTGAAGAAAATTCCGATACAGGCGAAGCGATTAAACCATTGTTATCTATCTTAGACCATCGGGATGCAGTAGTGACGATTAATTTACCCTACTTTGGTAATGAACGTGAAAGCCGCGTATTGCAACGGCCTGTACCAGTAAAACGAATCCAAACAGTTAATGGAGAACGGTTAGTTACCACTGTGTTTGACTTAACTATGGCTAATTATGCAGTGGACCGTGGCATTGGCGGTGATGTAGCTCGTAGTTATGAAGATGATATACCGTATACACCATCTTGGCAGGAAAAATATACAGGTGTGCCAGCAGAAACTGTTATTCATACAGCTCGTGAATTTGCTGATAATGCGATTAAGACTAACGGGCGTACCATGGTTATTATGGGCGCAGGTATCAATCATTGGTTCCATGCAGATGTTATTTATAGAACCATCTTAAACTTATTACTATTTTGCGGTTGCGAAGGCCGTAACGGTGGTGGATGGGCTCACTATGTAGGGCAAGAAAAACTTCGCCCTCAAGAAGGTTGGGGCGCCATTATGAAAGCTGGTGATTGGCAAAAACCACCGCGGTTACAAAACTCCACATCATTCTATTACTTTGCTACAGGACAATGGCGTAATGATGAAATGGATATGCAAGATTTAGTATCTCCTGTAGAAAGCAATTCCTTACGCTATAGAAACCCTGGTGACTATAATGTGTTGGCCGCACGATTAGGTTGGTTGCCATCGTATCCGACTTTCAATAAGGGCGGTCAACAATTAACTGATGAAGCCATGTCTCAGAATATGAGTGTAGCTGACTATATTGTCAAGAGTTTACAGGATAAAACGTTGCAATTTTCAGTAGAAGATCCTGATGCGCCAGAAAACTTCCCACGCAATTTATTTGTTTGGCGATCTAATTTAGTAGGTTCGTCCTCTAAGGGGAATGAATTCTTTATGAAATACTTGTTAGGTACTAAACATGGTGCTTTTGCAGAAGAAGAAAGTCGAGTGAAACCGAAAGAAATTAAGTGGCGTAGTGAAGAAGAAATTAATGTACCTGGTGGCGCTGGTGAAGGTAAACTTGATTTATTAATTGATTTAGATTTTCGTATGGCTAGTACAGCGTTATATTCTGATGTAGTTTTGCCAACGGCAACGTGGTATGAAAAAGATGATTTGTCTTCCACCGATATGCATCCGTTTGTACACCCTTTCCAGGCCGCAGTGGATCCTTTATGGGAGTCGAAAACAGATTGGGAAATTTTCAAAACCTTAGCACAAGCTGTTTCTAAGGTGGCAAAAGAATCGGATTTACCAGTTTACAAAGATGTAGTAGCAGTGCCATTAGGTCATGATAGTGAAGGAGAAATTGCACAACCGAATGGTCAAGTTAAAGATTGGAGTAAAGGTGATTGTGAACCAATTCCAGGAAAAACAATGCCTAAATTAGTAACGGTAGAGCGCGATTTTAAACAGATTTACGAAAAATGGATTGGTTTGGGACCCAATATTTCTAAGCAGATGAGTTTTGAAACGATGACGTGGGACTCTCAAGAATTCTACGAAGAAGTAGGACGACGTAATGGATATATTGATAATAAGGACTATGTATCGTATGGATGTCCATCTATTTTCACTGCGAAACAGGCGGCGGATGCTGTGATGGGAGTATCCAGTACGACGAATGGTAAGGTAGCCGTTAAACAATGGCGTGAAATGGAAAAACATACAGGCCTTTCTAATTTAACACGACTTTCTGCTGACCGTGAAAGTGAGCGGTTCACCTTTGAAATGGTGGCTGTACAACCGAGAGAAACAATTACGTCTGCTATTTTTACTGGAAGTAATCAGAATCGTCGATATACACCGTTTACAAATAATGTTGAAGAATTGATTCCGTTCCGCACAATTACTGGTCGTCAGTGTTTCTACTTAGATCATGAAATGATGCGTGAATATGGAGAAGCACAAGCAGTCTTCCGGCCAATTTTAGATTATGCACCTATGAAACACGCTATTGGTGGCACTAAAGAAATTACATTGAAATATTTAACACCGCATAATAAGTGGAGTACGCATAGTATGTACTTTGATAGTCAACAATTATTGACATTATTCCGTGGTGGTCAAACTGTATGGATGAGTGAAATCGATGCCGCTAAAATTGATATTAAAGATAACGATTGGGTAGAATTGTACAATCATAATGGTGTTGTCACATCACGAGTGGCGGTGTCTCCTCGTATTCCAGAAGGCGTTGTATTTATGCACCATGCACAGGATCGCCATATTAATGTGCCTGGCTCTCAACTATCCGGTACTCGTGGTGGTACGCATAATTCACCAACTCGTATTCATATGAAACCGACACATATGATTGGTGGTTATGGTCAATTAAGCTATGGATTTAACTATTATGGACCTACAGGAAATCAGCGTGATATGTATGTAATTGCTCGTAAAATGGAGGAGGTTGATTGGCTTGAAGATTAAGGCACAAGTGTCCATGGTAATGAATCTTGACAAGTGTATCGGTTGTCATACTTGCTCCATTACTTGTAAGAATGTATGGACTAACCGCGAAGGTGCGGAATACATGTATTTTAATAATGTAGAAACAAAACCAGGTATTGGATATCCTAAAAATTGGGAAGACCAAGAGCAATGGAAAGGTGGCTGGGAATTAAAGGATGGAAAATTAGCATTAAAATCTGGCTCTAAAGGATTGCGATTAGCTAAACTTTTCTTTCATCCAGAACAACCAGAATTACATGATTATTATGAACCGTGGACCTATGACTATGAAACATTGATTCATTCTAAACGAAAAAATCATCAACCCATTGCGCGTCCTCGCTCGCTTATTACACAGGAACGTATGGAAATTAACTGGGGTCCTAACTGGGAAGATGATTTGGCTAATGGAGAAACAGCACGACAAGATGTGAATTTAAAGAACCTTGCCGAGTCTATTACGATGGAATTCAAAGATCTATTCATGAAATATTTACCGCGTAATTGTAATCATTGCTTGAATCCAGCCTGCGTAGCGGCGTGTCCATCAGGGGCTATTTATAAGCGCGATGAAGATGGGGTTGTTCTTGTATCGCAAGATGTATGTCGTGGGTGGCGCCATTGTGTACCATCATGCCCGTATAAAAAAGTATATTATAATTGGAAAACTAATAAAGCGGAGAAATGCACATTCTGTTTTCCTCGCTTGGAAAATGGATTGTCGTCTATTTGTGCAGATACCTGCGTAGGGCGTATTCGTTATCAAGGGGTACTACTCTATGATATGGACAAAGTAGAAGCGGCAGCATCTGTCACTAATCCACAAGATATTTACGATCATTTATTAGACGTTATTTTAGATCCTCATGATCCAATAATTATTGAAGCGGCTCGGCAAGAAGGCATTCCAGTAGCGTGGATAGAAGCAGCACAAAATTCGCCAGTGTATAAACTGATTAAGGAATGGAAAGTATCATTACCATTGCATCCCGAATATCGTACATTACCAATGGTATGGTATGTGCCACCGTTGAGTCCTATTACGCGTGCTGTAGAGTCAAATGTATACTTGCCAGACTCAAAAGAGATGCGGATTCCATTAGCCTATTTAGCAGAGCTATTTAGTGCTGGCAATGTAGAAGTAGTGGCGAATACATTACAACGGTTATTGGATATGCGTGCCGTTATGCGTGCTAAAGAGGTGCATGAAGCATTACCAGCTCAGTTAGAATATGATGAGGCTACTTATGAAGCTATGTATCGATTAATGGCAATTGCTAAATATAAGGATCGCTTTCATATTCCAGCTGGTATGCATGAACAATCACAGGAAAAATTGAAAGAATTGCAAGGTAGTTGTGGCTATCATTGCCCAGGGGGGTGCTAAGTATGATAGACCATAGCAAAACGTTACAGATAATTTCGTATTTATTAGAATATCCAGATGCAGAGTGGCGTGAGGAGTTTTCTCTTTATCGTCAGATGCTTGGTGAGGTTAGTGTCCCTCAAAATCGCGATGCATTGGCAGAGTTTTTTGATTATGTAGAAGAACAAGGATTTGCTGCATATGAAGAAGAATATGTACGGAGTTTTGATTTTTCACAAAATACTAACTTATATTTAACTATGCATGATCGTACTGATTTTGGAAAGCAAGCGAATGAAATGGTTGTATTTAAACAAATGTTTTTGGATCATGGATTTGATATTACCAATGAACTACCAGATTATTTACCTGCTATTCTAGAATTAGCCAGTACATTAGATAGACGTGAAGCTTTTACTGTATTAGCATTTGCAAAGCAGAAAATTGAGTTATTGCGCAATCGATTAATCAAAGCTAAATTACCGCATGTATTTTTGCTAGATGTCGTATTAACTGTTATGACGCGATTGGAGGAACAGTAAGATGAAACTATTTATCTATGGCATATTACCATATATTGCTCTAACAGTATTTTTGGCAGGTACTATTCTTCGCTATGTATACTTTGAAAGAAATTGGACGACCAAGTCCAGTGAATTCTTATCTAAATCAGATATTCGCTATTCAAATAATATTTTTCATGCCGGGCTTATTATGGCTTTTGGTGGTCATGTAATCGGATTATGTATTCCTGAAAGTTGGACGTTATCGATAGGCATGACTAATGAGGTGTATCATTTCGTATCGTTAGCAGGAGGATTACCAGCGGCAATATTGATTATTATTGGCTATATATTACTCATGAAACGGAGATTTACCAATCCCTATCTTCGAGCAAATACGAGTCGCATGGATATAGTATTATATATTCTATTAGGAATTACATTACTTACCGGTTGTAGTTCTACCTTGTACAATATGGTTAATCATTTTGATTATCGTCAATTCATTTCTCCATGGTTTAGATCGTTGTGGATGTTATCACCAGACATAGAACTGATGGAACATATTCCTATGATATTTAAGATTCATATGGTATCGTGGCAATTGTTAGCGATTGTGTTTCCCTTTACTCGTTTAGTTCATTGCTTGAGTTTTCCTTTTACCTATTTACGTCGTAGTCCTATCGTATACAGGAAAAATAAATAGTAACGACGACGGGATGGTATTGTAGAGATAGCATGATAGTGTAGGATATATTCTACTAGAAAATTTAATATGGACCTATAAAACAATCTTACATAAGAATTTAATAGATTATAGTAATAGAAAATCTAAGAAAAGCATACAAGGCTATGACATAATTGTCATAGCCTTGTATGCTTTTCTATATCAAAGGTAGTAACTATTACTATAAAGTTATGGGTATTAGGCTTTGATGCTAGCACCTTTACGAGCATAATATATCCAAGTGATGATAGTTGAAATAAGCGTAAAGGCGATTAATACATAGAATGCAGGTGCTACTTCTCCAAAATTACTATAAGCAATGCCGAATAATTTAGGAATAAAGAATGCTCCATAGGCTGCTACAGAAGCAGTGAATCCAGTAACTAACGATGCTTGTAGATTATCAGGGAATACAAAGGGAATCATGCGGAAAATAGCACCATTGGCAAATCCAGTGGATAAAAATAGTATCATAAACGATATAAAGAACAAGATAAAGTTATGAACTTGAATACCTGTTAATACACCAATGGCTGTTACTAATAATAGTAATAGACTCCAGAATGTAACAGAGGCGCCACTATTCACTTTATCAGCAAGCCAACCGCCAACGGATCGAAGACTAGCGCCGATAAATGGTCCCAAGAAGGCGGCAAAGCTAAAGGATACTTCTGGAAATTCTTTGGCTACTAAGATAGCTAATGCGGCAGAGTAACCGATGAAAGAACCAAAACCACAAGTGTACAACCAGGTTAATAGCCAAGTGTGCTTGTTGCTTATAATCGAAAGAATCGCTTTTGGATTTGGTTTTGGTGTAGGAAGATCATCCATAAATAGAGCAATTAATAATAATGTGATGATAATAGATGATACACCAAAATAAGAAAGATTTTGCAAATATAAAATATTGCCATTGGTAGTTACGAGACCATTACCTAATAATCCACCAAAGCTTAAACCAGTTACGATAGGACTGGCTAAGAAGATGACTGAGACACCTAAATTACCAAGACCACCATTAATACCAGCAGCAGTCCCTTTTTTTGCTTTTGGAAAGAAGAATCCAATATTGGCCATAGAAGAAGCAAAGTTGGCACCAGCTAAACCTAATAGAGCTACAATGTAAAAGAATGTGTCATAGGATGTGCTAGTATCGCCCAAAGCTTGATCAAGCCAGATGATAGGAATTAATAGGATAGCTGTTGAGATAAATGTCCATGTTTTACCGCCTAACAATCCGGGCATATAGGTATAGACAAAACGAAATGTAGCACCTACTAAACCAGGTAAGGCAGCTAATGAAAAAATTTCTGCATCGGTAAAATGAAAACCTACCTTATTGAGATTGGCGGCAATGGTAGCCCATAACGTCCATGCAACGAAGGCAATTAATAAGGACCAAGTGGATGTCCATAGATTTTGTGTAGCAATTTTTTTACCAAATTGTTCCCAAAATTCAGGGTTTTCAGGTTCCCAATGAGCTAATATTTGCTTTCGTGTAGGGTGACTCCCTAATATATTCATTACATTTGTATCACTCATAGCATCTCCTCCTACGTATTTACTATACAATTACCGTGATTTTATGTGTTATATTTATAAATAGCTCTAGGAATATTATATAGTACTCTAGTCCAATTCAATGTAATAAATATCACATTACTATCAATTCTATAAATAGTAAGAATGGTAAATACAGAACCATAGATTTTGTGATATGATAATACTATAGGGTAAGGAGGTAGGTATGGATTCATTAGTTCGACAATTATATGAATTGCCTGGGAGAATCATCAAATTACATGCAAATGAATATTTGTTTACAGAAGGTGAAGAAGCACGCTATTTTTATATAGTTCGGTCTGGGCAGATTTTTATTACTAAAAATTCAGGTACGGGTAGAACATTGTCACTACGGTTAGCACAAGCTGGTAGTATTATTGGAGAATTAAAATTATATGATGGTACAGGTGGATATTTGTTTAATGGTGTAGCACAAAGTCCATCAGAAGTATATGCCATTGAAATTCCTTGCTTAGAACGTCATTTGGAAAAACATCCTAAGTTAGCGATTGCTTTATTGAAAATTTTTAGTAAGCATATGAGAAAACAACATTCTAAATTTAGAGATTTATTATTATATGGTAAAAAGGGAGCTTTATATTCAACCTTAATTCGATTGGCGAATAGCTATGGAAAGCAAGAAGCAGGGGGGATTTTGATTTCTGTACCGTTAACGAATCAAGAGTTGGCAAACTATTCGGCTACCGCTCGTGAAAGCACGAATCGCATGCTTACGGAACTTAGAAAACAAGATGTGATTGAGTATCGAGGCCATTTAATTTTTATTAAAAATTTATCCTATTTAAAAGAGGCCATTCAATGCGAAGATTGTGATAGAGAAATTTGTAATATTGAATAATGTATACAGCGCTATATGGTTAGTCATTGAATGAATCTAAAATAGTCATAGATGATAATGATTTCTAAGAATTTATGAGAAAATGTTAGTTTTTATGAATGACATTGATGTGGATGTGTAAAGCTCTTACAGTGATAACTATATTTCATTATGATGCTACATGTCATGGTAATATGAATTGTTATGTTTGGTACCTTTCTAGTAGGCCTTATCGTATATAATTCTATAGGCAAATTATATACGGCGAGGAAACTACAGTTCTTTTCATAATACAATATAGAGATTAGTTGATTATACATAATTAACTAATCTCTATTTTTAATGGGTAGGTTAGATTGTAATGTGCTATGGATATATTAATGAAATTATTTTATTAGCTTTCAGGTATATACATTTGGCATGACGTGTTACATACAAATGGTCGTTTCAGTATAGTTAATGTCGATAGGATTCACTTTTAGTATGTGATGGTGTATAATACTATATTGTTTATCTATGAATAGCATAGTGATTATTATTGTATTCTTATCATATCATGTTATAAATAAAGAGAAAGAAGAGATATTATGAAAGAATTAAGTAGACGTACAGCCACTTTTACCGATTCAGTTATTCGTCGCATGACAAGAATTGCTAATCAATATGGAGCTGTTAATTTATCCCAAGGGTTTCCAGATTTTGATCCACCTAAAGAAATTACCAAGCGATTGGCAGAAGTAGCACTAGAAGGTCCACATCAATATGCAATTACCTGGGGCGCTCAAAATTTTAGAGAAGCATTAGCGAAAAAACATGCTCATTTTTCGGGGATGACAGTTGATCCTAATCGTGAAATAGTAGTCACTTGTGGTAGTACGGAAGCCATGATGGCAGCGATGATGACGATTGCTAATCCAGGGGATAAAGTAGTTGTTTTTTCTCCATTTTATGAAAATTATGGAGCTGATACTATTTTATCTGGGGCAGAACCAATTTATATTCCGTTGGTACCTCCGAGCTTTCACTTTGATGCGGATTTATTAGAACAAGCATTTAAAGATGGTGCTAAGGCGCTTGTGTTATGCAATCCTTCAAATCCGTGTGGTAAAGTATTTACCGCTGAAGAATTACAAGTAATTGCTGAATTAGCCATTAAATATGATGCCTATGTAATTACTGATGAAGTGTATGAACATATTTTATATAAACCTAATACACATGTATATATGTCCACATTGCCAGGTATGCGGGAACGTACTATTATTTGTAACTCCTTGTCAAAAACATATTCGATTACTGGTTGGCGCCTAGGGTACGTAATCGCTTCTCCAGAAATTATAGATCGCGTTAAAAAAGTACATGATTTCTTAACGGTAGGTGCTGCAGCACCATTGATGGAGGCAGCTGTAGTAGGCCTTAACTTTAAAGATGATTATTATGAAGAATTACAAAATCATTATACTCATATGAAAGATGTATTCGTAGGAGGTCTACACAATCTTGGTATGAATTATACAGAGCCACAAGGTGCATATTATGTCATGATGGACGTATCTGAATATGGCGTTACAGACGATGTGGCTTTTGCCGAGTGGATGACACAAGAAGTTGGCGTTGCTACTGTACCTGGTTCTAGTTTCTTTCATGAAGATGTACATCACTTAGTACGGTTTCATTTCGCTAAGGAAGATGCTACCTTATATAGTGCATTAAATCGTTTAGAAACGGCGATGAATGCTACCAATGTAAGTTGGCGATTATAAGCACTAATTTTTCAAGGATAAAGTGCTTTTTAATTCTGTCATGTTAGCATGATTGATAGTAGATGGAAATAGATCCAATGTATGAATGAAAGTGTATAGAAACCATAGAATTGTTATTTAGAATACTTTCATAACTAGTGCCTGACTGCTATACAGCAGTCAGGCACTAGTTATATCTGTTACAGCATAGGCGTAAATGAAGAGGACTCTTAGTAAACTTTCATTGTAGGTATACTAGACTATTGCGAATGATTCATCGAATTCATAGGGGTGCTCACATAGATCTTTACAGTTTTTGATATACCCTATAGTGCAGACATAGAGAATGAGTGGGGCCTATTGTTAACACAATAAATAGGGAATTAGTTGACTATATAATTCATGTCATTTATAATCATACAGAGAGGTGATATCATGCGTGACTTGTTTAAAGCATTAACCACATGTGAGGTACCTTTTTATAATCCTATTGTAATTACGAGACTAGAGTGGACATCTCTTCATGATTCCAATGAATTGCAAAGGGATATATTACAACAGTCATCTAGACTCATTTCAGTTCAACTTGTTAATCATGAAGGTACGCTAATCGTGCAGATGATGAAGCATCAAAGTCAAACAAGTCAACTGAATAGGAAAGAATACGTTCGTAAGGTGACTGATGATACTCATAGAATGGGGACTTTCATAGAGAAGCAAATGGTAATCACCAAAGATGAAATTATTGATTTCGTTCATGATGTAGGTGATACTAATCCCATTCATCGACAAGTGCCGTATATTGTGCCAGGCTGCCTTATATTAGAGCGTTTACATAAAGAATTACCGACGGTTAGACGCTGGAAGTTGCGTTTTTATCATGCGTTATATGCAGGAGAACCTTTTCTGATTAGAGGGAGCGCATCGTCTATGATTGGCAGTGTGGGGCCTAGAAAAATTGTGGCGATAGATTATACATCATAATCGTTATAATCCTATAGGTAAGAGAGACAAATTAATTACTTTTATTACTGTGATGAAAGGTATGTGAATGACATGCCTAATAGAAAGAGGTAACTATGATTGATGTACGAACATTAACGAAAATGGCATTATTATTAGCATTAATGTGTATTTCTGCATTTTTATCATTTCCGAATCCGTTGACACCAGGCATGATGACAACATTGTTAACGTTGATTATGTGCTTAGTAGGTTTTATGTTACAACCTAAACAAGCATTTATTGTATTAGCCGGGTATGTTATATTAGCCTCGTTTGTGCCTGTCTATGTGGGTGGTCGTATTGCTAATATTTTTGGACCTACTGGTGGCTATATTTTGAGTTGGCCTATTGCCTATACTGTATTGAGCTTGTTAAAGGGACATACTTCTAGTTTCTGGCAATACACATGGCGTTCGATTGTCATTACGATTCCTTTAGTACATATTGGTGGTATTGCAGGATATATGTTATTCACTGGCATGGGACTTCATCAGCTATGGGCAGCATTCCTTCTTGTGTCTGCGCCATTTATTCCTACAGATATTGTGAAATGTATTATCGCTGCTTGGTTGGCTACTAAAATTAAAATTTAAGACTTATCATTTTCTAGTTGCGTTATCGCACAGAAATTGCTAGTACCTTTATGGTGGTGAAAGTAAGCTAATTTATAAGGTATCGTTCCACAGGTCTATATGCCAGTAATTTTCACATGTGCATTAACAATGATTCCCTATAGGGGCTTCCTTAGGATGACACTATTTTTTATTACTAGTGATGTACTTGCATTATATAGGCGGAGTATGTAATAAGAGTGTAGATATCAGTTCTTATTTGTGAACACAACATGAGGCATGTAGGATTGACATGATGTCTATACACGGTGTTACAGATATGGCGAAACAGTTGATATGAAAAGAGATAGTTTTGATGATGCTACTATAGTTTACTAGTAAAATTAGTGCTTAATGAAAGCTATCTTATGTAACTATAGTTAGCGTATCTTATGGATATGGTATATTAGAAAAAGATAGTTAATAAAGAATGGAACGAGAAGAGATTGTTTCTTTGCACAAAATGATATTTCAATAGTAAAACTAGTTGGCGAGATTCTGCCAATTCGCTATTAATATATGGGAAGTAGCTTTGTTTATAATCACATATTAATGAAAAGATCCTTTTAGATTTTTTTCTTATTAAACGATAAAACCAGAGGCAAGTTGATGTTTTTTCATCAACTTGCCTCTGGTTTTATGCTATTTTATTACAGTTTCGTTTACATAAGAGGGGATGTAGTTATTACACATTAAATCTAAAGTAGGTTACATCACCATCTTGCATGATATACTCTTTGCCTTCTAGGCGAGCAAGACCTTTTTCTTTAGCTACTTTTTCACTGCCACAAGCGGCTAATTCGTCAAAAGAAACGATTTCAGCACGAATAAATCCCTTTTCAATATCGGAATGAATTTTACCAGCAGCTTGTGGTGCTTTAGTGCCCTTTACAATTGTCCAAGCATGGGTTTCCTGAGGCCCTGCAGTGAAATAGTTGATGAGTCCAAGTAGGGAATAGCTAGCTTTGATTAATTTATCGAGTCCACTTTCAGTGAGACCAATTTCTTCTAAGAACATAGCCGCTTCTTCATCGGATAATTCTGCAATTTCAGCTTCAATGCGAGCAGACACGACAACACAAGTAGAGCCTTCTTTAGCAGCATAGTCTTGTACGTGTTTTACATAGTCGTTTTGCGAGTAATCAGCTACTTCGTCTTCAGCTACATTAGCCACGAATAAAGAAGGCTTAGCTGTTAATAGATTTAATTCTTTTAGCATATCTAGTTCTTCTTCAGTAAGGCCTATGGCACGAACTGGAGTAGAGTTTGTTAAATTATCTATAACACGTTCTAGGACAGGCATTTCAGCGCGCGCATTTTTGTCGCCAGATTTAGCAATTTTTTCAATGCGTTGTTTACGTTTTTCTACAGTATCTAAATCGGCTAAGCATAGTTCAATGTTAATGATTTCAATATCTCGTAATGGATCAATAGAACCAGCTACATGGGTAATGTTAGGGTCATCAAAACAACGAATGACTTGGGCAATGGCATCAACTTGACGGATATGGCTTAAAAATTTATTACCGAGTCCTTCGCCTTTAGAAGCACCAGCTACAAGACCTGCTATATCAACAAAACGCATGGCAGCAGGAATGATTTTTTTGGATGCGTACATAGTGGCTAATACTTGTAATCGTGCATCGGGCACATCAACTACACCTACATTAGGCTCAATAGTACAGAAAGGATAATTAGCTGCTTCTGCACCAGCTTTTGTAATGGCATTGAATAATGTACTTTTACCGACATTAGGAAGACCTACAATACCTACTTCAAGATTTGTACTCATGTTTTACCACCTTTGTTATTGTAAATGACTAGAGTGACTAGTATTATGAAAGAATAAATTAGTATTTGTTTATTAGATTTGTTTACGAACATATATTATATCATATATTGTGTGTAAATATATATCTTTATCGTGATTATTTAGATAGAGTCTGTGAGTTAGTGTTTTTAAGCATGTACAGATGGTGTTTTAATGATATATAGATATACTAAACATTGCTTGTAGTGTTGTGGCGTTACTATGATCATTGTATGTATGCTAGCTAGTATGTCAAAGAATTTTATCAGGACATGAACAAGATGAAACCATTAGAAAGCGGTAGACATCGATGTTTTAATAAACTATGATTGGTAATGCTTATATACTGCAGCATAACGATTTTAAGAAATGACTACATGGATATTCATGGTATGAATCATTGTAAGAAACAATGATTCGATCGGGACTTAGTATATACAATAATAGTGAGGCACTATCATAGGACAGTACCTCACTAAATGAATCATTCATTGTTTATAAGGAGTGAGCTCGCAATTCCTCAGCACTATGTGGTGATAGCCAAGCAGGAGCAATATCAAATACAGTGTAAGCTCCTTTTCCGCCATGGTTAGCTAAACGATATAAACCACGACTATAAGCAACGAGTACAGCACCAGTAAATTCTGGATTTGAGTCTAATGTTAACGAGTATTCAATTACGTGACGAGTACCTTTTTTTGTTTCCCCTGAACGAAGGACGAAGCCACCATGAGGAATTCCTTTGTGATGGGTATCTAGTTCTTCTTGTGAAATAAAGTGTACAGTTGTTTCATAGCCAACAAAATAATTTTTCATTGTTTTGATAGATTGTTCAATTTTCTGTTTATCAGCACCATCTGCGGCAACTACATAACATTCACGAGTGTGCCCTGTATACGCGTCAACAGTTGGTGTTTGCCCATGACGAATTTCATCTAATAAATTTTCTTTTGGACAAGTATATTGACGGGCATCAAGCACACCATCTATACGACGAATCGCATCAGAGTGACCTTGACTTACACCACGTCCCCAAAATGTATAAGATGTTCCTTGCGGTAAAATACTTTCTGCATATACGCGGTTTAGAGAGAACATACCTGGATCCCATCCACAGGAAATGATGGCTGTGTGGCCATTAGCTTTTGCTACTTTGTCAACGTTTGCAAAATGTTCAGGAATCTTAGCATGTGTATCAAAACTATCGATACAGTTAAAATGTTTTGCAACCATTGGTGTTTGTTCCATTAAATCAGTTGCTGAACCACCGCATAGTATCATTACATCAATTTTCCCTTTGAAAGTAAGTAGCTCATCCATACCATAAACAGGTACGCCACTCACACTTGTAATACCACTACGACGGGAGAAAATAGCGACTAACTCCATATCTTTCTGTAAATGTAGTGAAGTTTCAACGCCGCGTGCTAAATTGCCATATCCGACAATACCAATTTTAATACTCATAATATCACTCCTTTAGTCTTTAATGCTTAGTGAATACTTTTATTATACAAAATTACTGGGAAGAAGTATATGAAGGATATAGTTAGGAAAGGTAGATATGACAAAGTACTTTCCTAGTAATGCTATACATTGTATTAGGAAAGTACTTTTTCGGTAAGGGGATTACATTGTTAAAAGTTGTAATTTATTTTTTATTTGGTGTTATAGAGGGGTAATCAATATTAAAATCGCAATGTTTTAATACGTTCGACGGCACGAACAGTATTTTCACGGCTGCCGAAAGCAGTTAATCGTAAATATCCTTCACCACATGGACCGAAACCAGATCCTGGAGTAGATACGATATGCACTTTTTCTAATAATACATCAAATAATTCCCAACTAGTCATGGTACCTGGTGTTTTTAACCAAATATATGGAGCATCAACACCACCATATACAGTTAAGCCAATCGATTCTAAGCCTTCTTTGATAATACGGGCATTTTCTTTGTAGTAGGCGATATTAGCACGTGTTTGTTTTTGACCTTCTGGTGTATACACTGCTTCGGCGCCGCGTTGAATAATATAAGGAACGCCATTGAATTTAGTACATTGACGACGATTCCATAGAGGTTGTAATGCTTGGCGTTTACCATCTTTTGTGCGTGCTGTTACTTCCTTCGGTACTACTGCATAGGCACAACGAGTTCCTGTAAAACCAGCTGTTTTAGAGAATGAACGAAATTCAATAGCTACATCCTTAGCACCAGGAATTTCGTAAATGGATTTCACTGTATCTTCGGTGCTAATAAATGCTTCATAAGCAGAATCAAACATTAAAATTGTATCATTTTCTTTACAGTAAGCAATCCATTCAGCTAATCGTTGGCGAGATAATACTGTGCCAGTTGGATTATTAGGAGAACATAAGTAGACGATATCTACATGGGAGGTAGGAAAGTCAGGAGAAAAATTATTCTCTGCATGTGTTGGTAAATACACAACGTTTTCAAAAATACCATCTACAGCTTTGCCAGTACGACCAGCCATTACATTAGAATCTAAGTAGACAGGATATACGGGGTCAGTGATAGCGATAATATTGTCTTCACTAAATAGTTCTTGAATATTTCCTACATCTGTTTTAGCCCCATCGGACACAAATATTTCATCTATGGAAATATCTAATCCTAATGGTGCATAATCACCATTTACGATGGCTTGGCGTAAAAACTCATAACCTTGTTCTGGGCCATAACCACGGAATGTATCGGCATTAGCCATTTCATCAACAGCTTTATGCATGGCTTGAATCACAGCAGGAACTAGAGGTAGTGTCACGTCTCCGATGCCAAGTCGAATAATATCTGCATCAGGATGTTTTTCGCTATAGTCACTCACTTTGCGCGCAATATTTGCAAATAAATAAGATCCTTGCAAATTTAAATAATTTTCATTTACATATGCCATAATCGAACTCCTTTGTATCTATTATCATAAGTAATTACTGTATAATCGATAACATTATACTATGGACTTGGAGGGACTACAAGATAAAAACAGAAGCATCAGAATTTTTATCAAATAAGTAAAATTTTTAATCTATCTAATTTTAGTATGATATATATACGTATTATGTATAGTTCTGCCATATATTTTTCTTCTATAAACGAAAGTAATAATGATATGATAGACATACCAATAAAAATATATGTTTATTAATTGGAAGGAGAAAAAAGAGATGGAAACACTAAGTAGGTTAAGAACAAAACAGAAGGAGTTGCCTTGGGAAAAGGCAGGTATGTCAGAGACTGAATGGAAGAAAGCGATTGCTTTTGACAGTATGGACTGGGGATGGGTTATTCTCAGTATTGGTATGGCAATTGGTGCAGGCATTGTATTTTTACCAGTGAAAGTGGGGTTAGCTGGTATTTGGGTGTTTTTGCTATCGTCTATTATTGGATATCCAGCCATATATTTGTTTCAACGATTATTTATCAACACTTTGGCTAAGTCGCCACGATGTGAGGACTATCCAAGTGTGATTGGAAATTACTTAGGTAAAAATTGGGGATTTTTCTTAGGTATACTATATTTCTTAATGTTAATCATTTGGATTTTTGTGTATTCCACAGCGGTTAATAATGATAGTGCATCATTTTTAGTAACCTTTGGTATTACACAACAGTCACTAGCACATAATCCTTTATATGGATTAGTTATTATTTGTCTATTGGTAGCCTTAGCATCAAGCGGTGAAAAAGCACTTTTTAAGATATCAACGTTTATGGTATTGACCAAGTTGGGCGTTGTGGCTGTATTGGGATTTTTAATGATTCAACATTGGGACTTTTCAAATATTAGCGCTTTACCGGATATTTCCTATTTGATTCGTGAAACAATTATTATGTTGCCATTCACATTGACTTCGATTTTGTTTTTACAAAGTCTTAGCCCTATGGTAATATCGTATCGATCTCATAATAAGTCAATCGAAGTAGCCCGTCATAAGGCGCTGCGAGCTATGAATATTGCATTTGGTATTTTGTTTGTTGTCGTATTCTTTTATGCTATATCTTTTACCCTAGCGATGGGGCATGATCAAGCGGTTATGGCGTATGAAAACAATATATCTGCTTTGGCATTAGCTGCAAAGGGGATTCCTGGCGAATCTGTTAAGATTATGAGCTTAATTTTAAATATATTTGCAGTAGTTACAGCATTCTTCGGCGTATTTTTAGGGTTCCGTGAAGCATGCCAAGGATTGGCTATGAATGCATTAAAGCGAGTGATTGCAGAAGATAAAATATCTACACGGATTGTATCTTTTGGTATTCTTGTGTTTTCTGTATTAATGTCCTGGGGCGCTATCATTTTGAATGCACCAGTATTAAGTTTTACCTCAATTTGTAGTCCTATTTTTGGATTGGTAGGATGTTTGATTCCCGCGTATTTAGTATATCGCGTACCTATTTTACAGGAATTAAAAGGTGTATCTTTATATTTAATTATTGCTACGGGTATTTTACTAATTATATCGCCTATTTTAGCATTCTCCTAAGAACTGCTATACCATGAGATAGACTGACATCGTCTTACTTATTTATTAGAAAGTCTAGTTATTTTATACGTATTGTTTAGTGTGGTCTTATTAGAAATGATTGACGACTACAGATAGATAACTAGCTACTAATAGGCTTTTTCTTGACGATAAGGGGTAAATGCTGTATAATTAAAAAGCTTATTGATGGTAAGCACTTCCTACCCCTATGAAAGATAGGGGCATTAGTCCGAAAGAGGAGGTGATTTTGTATGAATAAATACGAAGTCATGTTTATTGTGAAACCAGCCGAAGAAGAAGTTATCAATGTAACAGTTGAAAAAGTTGAGGCTTTAATCGCTCGTGTAGGCGGCACAGTAGAAAAGGTTGATCGTTGGGGCAAGCGTCGTCTTGCATATGCAGTGAAAAAATTCACTGATGGTTTTTATGTATTGATTAATTTTGAAGCAGATCCTGCTGAAATTAAAGAAATTGATCGTGTTATAAAAATCAACGATGAGATCTTGAAACATTTGATCGTTAAGCGCGAAGCTTAATCACTCAACCAGGAGGTAAAGATTATGAATTCTGTACAAATCCTAGGTAATTTAGCTCGTGATCCTGAAGTTCGCTTTACTAAAAATGGTAGAGCTGTTGCTACATTTACAGTAGCAGCTACTAACACATATGTTGACTCCAATACAAATGAAGTGAAAGAACAAACTGCTTTCATTAATTGCGTTGCTTGGGGTAAATTGGGTGAAGCAGCAGGCAATCTTCGTAAAGGCAGTCGTTGCTTTGTAGAAGGTCGTTTGCAAACTCGTTCTTATGAAACTCAGGATGGTCAAAAACGCTATGTAACTGAAGTAGTGGCTAACTTTATTGGTCAAGCACTAGATGCGAATACAGGTTCCTTTGAAGGAAGCTCTAATTTCGATAGTTTCAGTACACCGAGTGGGGATGAAAATATCCCATTCTAATAGTGAGAGTCAAGACTCCTACTAATTCTAAAAGGAGGTTTCGCAATGAGAAGAGATAGAGGCAGAAAGCCAAGAAGAAAAGTTTGCAATTTCTGCGCAGATCATTTGGACCAAATCGACTATAAAGATGTAGCTAAACTTCGTCGTTTTACGACTGAACGCGGCAAAATTCTTCCACGTCGTATTTCTGGTACTTGCGCAAAACATCAACGCAAATTAACATTAGCTATCAAACGTGCAAGAGCAATCGCTTTATTGCCATTTACAGCTGAATAATTAATTACAAATCAAGAGCCCAGTAACTAGCATGGTTGCTGGGTTCTTTGTTTTGTAAAAAGGGGTTAAAAGGGTATAATTTAGAATTATTGCTACCCTATTGCTACCACTCCTCATGCTTTTTTGCGTGCGGTTGCTACCACTTTTTCATGTGGATCAATGACCATTTCAGGGCCAAATGGTAGAGAATTTACGGCCCTCAATAACTGGTCTTGTGTCTTGTGGGTGTAGACATCTTGTGTGACGTTGCGCCCCTGTGAGTGTCCTACGATACGCTTTACTAATACTTCTTCAACTTCATAATTGCTCGCTAGGGTGATAAAGGTATGGCGCCCGTCATGGGCCCTGTGTGGTCCGATTCCAATCTCTGGCCACACTTTAGCCATTTGATATCGCATCGTTGAAGCGGTGTTGATAGGGAATAGAAATCTTCTTTGAAATCGTTTGGCCTCGTACCAGCGTTTAATAAATGGGTATATACAGTCAGCAATTGGAATTTTTCTATTTTTGCCCGCTGCGGTTTTTACCCCGCCAACCATATAGCGTTCCGTTAGATTGACATTCTCTACACGCATTTCCATCAGCTCAATCGGCCTTGCCCCCGTGTAGCAGTAGCAGAGGTTCATGCATACCACATCTATATCCGTATGCTGCCATAGAATTTGCATCTCCTCAGATGTGAACGGCTTATGTATGTTTGATTTTTCTAATGTGGGAAGTTGAATCAATTCTGCGTAGTTCTTTTGGATATAGTCGTTTGCGTAGGCTAAGCTAAACACGGCGTTCAATGTGACTTTCATTTGGCGCTTACTGGCGGATGATAGACCACACGTATCTACGATGTCTTGTAGATGTATCAGTTTTAGGTTTTGGATTGGTATATTCCAAATATGGCCACAACGGTTTTTTGTCATGTTATAATTAGCTGCACTGGAGACCCCGAGGTTCTCCTTCTGTTTAATCATTAAATCCCACATCTTGCCGAAGGTAATATCTTTGGCCATAAATTGTTGAGGATTTGCTGTGTACTGATCTATAGCTCTACGCGCTTCTGTCGCCTTCTCAAAACTCCCTAGTGATTTTCTAATCGGTTTTCCTGTCTCCTGGTTAGTGCCAATCGTAATTACTGCGATATACGGCTTACGTCGTTTTTTATCGGATCGTTTGTATACGGATCCTGTACCGTTAGCACGTCTCATATATCATCAGCTCCTTTCATGTGTACTGTTTTTTATTCTATGTGAGCTGTGGATAACTCAAAAAATCTTATATTTGATATGAAGGATTATGTTTATATAGTTCTAATGGCTTATTTGTTTTGTCTAAATTTTTTATGTATATTGGACTATTAAGAAATATAGTCCAATAAAATGGGATATACTGGACTATAAAAAATATAATCATTTACTTCATATTGGTTTAGGCTCTTCACCGTACAATCTAATCATAGAGGCACGCGTAACAAGCCACGTCTTACCTGATTGGCGACATTCTTCTTTAGTGAAAGCCAAATCCCCCTTTACCCTACCGATACATTTTTGTTTTAATGTGTTGGCGGAAACATGCCAAAGTTCGGCTGCTTCTTTTAATGTTAAGACCTCATGAAGTGCACTCACTATTTCCACATCCTTCCCATGATAAAACCCCAAACGGCATAGAAAATGGCAACTTCAATCATATGCTTGTTCCAGTCAAAAATAAAAGTTATAGCAATTGCTAATACAATCATCGGTAAATATCGTTTCATAGTATGTCTCCTTTATGGTATAATACATACAGGTGGGGAGGCTTTCGCCTCCGCCTGTACTTAAGAGTCCCTATTTGTTAGATTTCTTGGTCGATTTCTTCTTAGGGGCTTTTTTCTTTTTGCTATCGTAGTGTAAGTAAATCATTACTACCAATCCGATGAGCCACTCAATATCGTTCTTATCAAAGTTCATTATTTCACCTCCTCTCTATACTTATATTATACACTAATTGGTGTATAAAGTAAAATATAAAAGGATAAATTTATAGACAAAAATAATATTTTGGTGTATATTATAGTAAAGTTGACTTGTGAAGGAGTAAGGCTGGGTTCCCGAATGGGAGTAGGATAGAATCTTAGAAATCCCAAGCCCCTGGGGTCAGCTTATTTTTTTAATGAATCTCTTAGCCCTTGAATGATATGTTCGGGGTCTTTTTTTATTTCTTCCTTTATGAAGTCTAAAAGTCGTTGGCTATACGAATAATTTGGAGTGGAATTTAGAGTGTAAGCATAGGTGTAATCGGGATTGGTCTTAATATTATAAAACTTACAGAACAGTTCAAAATGACTACTATTAAATCTACTAGGAATTGTATCTGGAGTGTTAGGAGATATAAATCGAATGGTATTCTTTTCAATCCACTGATTAATAAGTTTTAAGCATTGTTTTTGTCTAAATGAATATTGTTTTTGAGGGTCAACTCGTTGCTTCATAATGTATGTAGATTGTTCGGCATCTTTTGCGATGGAGAAGGTAGCGGTGGCATGCTTCGGTTGCTTTACCAAAGCCCAATCATGTATTACTTTAATTGCATAGTTTAGGTTACCGTTCGAAGGGAGAGAGGCATCAATATCTTCTTTTGTGTGTAACAATTTATCAGATATCTCTTTAGGGTATCTAGCTTTTATTTCTGATGATTGGATATCAGATAGTTTAACAGATAGCGTCAAGAAGTTAGAACCAAGTTTGTCAGTAATATCGACATCAAAGTATGCTATAAGCTTATTTGTATAATTAAGAACACAGGATTGGAATAATGGGATATAAAATGACTCATATTCTTCTGTAATATAATGAGTACTGATATTACGCAACTGTATAATTTTCTCTAAATTTTGGCGTAATGGATCGTGTGAGTTAGTTAGTACTTTACGAATGCAACCCTCTAAAGATAATGTTCTAGCATTATTATCTCCGTAATAGATGGAGTCATTTTTAGAAAGTAGATACGCTTTCAAAAGTAGTTCCCAGGCATTGCAGATAAAAAAACTGAAACCTTCAACACGATATTTGATAGTAGGTTTATTGTATATTTCAATTGATAAAATAAACGCTTCTTGGCTTTTTTCCAATAGCTTAAAAATAAGATTGTTTTCCATAATACCTCCTTGCAAGTCGTTTAATAATTTATATCAAAACGGCCTACGCAGTTCAACCACTTTGCCGACAATAGTCACAGGTAGGTCTTGTATTTCTTGGTTTGAATAAAATCGAGGTGGATATACAGCCACGTTGTAGCCGATTAAGGTGATACCCGACGTGGCTTTTTTTATTTGCTTTACTGTGGCTTCGTCGCCGTTTACAAGAACGACTGCGATCTCGTTTGAATCGACATCGGACTGTTGGCGAATGACTAATATATCACCTTCAAATAGTTGCGGTTCCATGCTTGCCCCTTTGACTTTCAAACAAAAATAATCTCCAGTAGCTGCCATCTCGGGTGTAATTTCTTCATAGCCGAGTATATCTTCTATAGCACTAATCGGTGTGCCTGCTACCACTTCACCGAGAATTGGTATTTTTACGCCCACACGGGGGTGAAAGTTGATAGTGTCGGTTGATGTTTGCTTGTTGTTTTCATCATTCGTCCAACCCATTAAATAACTAGCCTTAACTTGCAGGACTTTGGCAAATTTCGCAATTTTATTTCT
This sequence comes from Veillonella montpellierensis, assembly GCF_947090115.1. Taxonomy (NCBI): domain Bacteria; kingdom Bacillati; phylum Bacillota; class Negativicutes; order Veillonellales; family Veillonellaceae; genus Veillonella; species Veillonella montpellierensis. Next base: position 41,683 of record NZ_CAMUMS010000010.1, on the reverse strand, counting down.
AGTAATATCAACTTGCCCGCTTTCAATTTTATTGATAGTTGAGCGTGATTTATAACCCATCAATTTTGCCAGCTCTTCTTGTGAGTAGCCTAATTCAATCCGCCTATTTTTTATTTTTTCATATATTGTATAGTCCATAATATGAACCTCCTTGTGGCTTAATTTTATCATTGTGTAAAAAAATATTCAACAAAAATTGAAAAAATAGTAAAAAAATGTTGACTTAATTTCTACAATGATGTAAACTGCAAATGTAGAATAAAATTCAACAAAAAAGGAGGTGATAGGATGGCGTATAATAGTCAACTGTTAAAAAATAGAATTGATAAATCAGGTGTTAAATTGAAGTTTTTAGCTGTGAAATTGGGCATATCTCCATATGGCTTAAAGCTAAAATTAGATGGTGTCAATGAATTTAAAAATAGTGAAATTATTAATATTTCAGAAGCTTTAAATTTAACAACAGAAGAAAGAGATTCTATTTTTTTTAGTTAAGTTGTAGAAAAATATTCTACAACAAAACAAAGAAAGGAGCGATACACATGAACGAACTAAAAATATTCACAAACAGCATATTTGCTGACACCCTCGGGTACCAAAACGGTAGTCGAGATATAAACAGACATACTGATGAAGAAGATAGACCAAAAGCAAATTGTATTAGGCAAGATACATTAATAGTTAAAATCGATGCTCGCAGTACATTATCAAAGTTGAATGAAATCGTAGAAAAAGCGGATGAGATAAGAAAAGAGCACAATTGCAATTGCACTCTTTTCATCAAAATAATTTAAGCATTAGCTATGAAGTTTTATTACATAACCCTTAGGGGAAGATTTTATAACAAAAAGCAAAGAAAGGAGTTTAGTTATGGAAAACATTACGGTAGCTCAAGCAGCAAAGATGTTAGGTTGGGACATTGACTTCTTACGTGTCGGATTACGGCAGGATAAGTACCCATTCGGGGTAGCCAGTAAGGCAGAAGGAAAGAGGCGGTATGCGTATCGGATTTATCCGAAAGCGTTACAAGATTTCATGCGGGACAAGTTAGGAAAGGAAATGGTGCTATGAAAAATTCTAAAATGGAACAGTTGTACAACTTGTATGTGGACAATCCACATGTACTAATTTCTGAAGCAGCAGAGGCGTTAGATGTATCAGAAAGTGCGATTCGGACGATGAAATATCGAATGGGGCAACGGGGATTTATTATGCAAGGCGAAGATGGCGAGGTGCTCGTCGTAAAGCCTTGGCGTGAAAACCTAGAAAAACCTTTAACAGTAAAAGCGGCCATCTATCAAGAGATGGTACAGGTCTACATGGAAGATTTTAGGGCTGCTGAAACTTTCAAAGACCGCCTAGAGGTCGGTCAAGAAATCCGACTTATTCTTAAAAATGTATAGGAGGTATCCGATGAAAAAGGGGGCATTGCTAGTAGGGATAATCGTAGTGGTGGTACTGGCTGGTTTTGCTATGCATACACTTAGTACCCCTAAGTATCAAATCCGTTATGACTATACGGTAAAAGCGGGGGATACGTTGTGGAGTATTGCTGAAGAAAACGTATCAAATGATGTAGATATTCGTGAGTATGTATTTAACGTGAAAAAGATTAACGGTATGAGTGGCGTAGTGATTCGCCCTGGCCAAGTTATCACACTGTACCGTTATTAAGTGAAAGGACGTGATTATATTGCAAGTAGAAAAAAAGAGCCCCCTTGTAAAAGGAGACTCAATCATATATCCACCAAAAGTATATCATATTATCAGACCGAAAGGAAGAAACGCAATGATTGAAATAAAGATTACTGCTGATTCAGCAGAACAAATCACAAAAGAAATTCAAGGATTAGCAGAAAAGGTAGTAGGTACCCGTTTTTCTGACACGAACGATGGCGATTTAGTAGCAGACACACCAATGGTAAAAGATCCAGAGCCTACGCCAGCGGTTGAAGCGCCTAGCCCTGTAGAAGAAATGGTAACAGCTACTACTGGACTTCCAACGGCTGAACCACCTACGTATAAGCTTGAAGAAATTATGGCTGCGTGTGGCCCACTTCTTGATCAAGGGAAACAAGCTGAACTATCCGCCCTTGTACAGAGTTTTGGGGCGCAGTCGATTTCATTCTTAGGCAAGGAGCATTATCCTGCTCTTGTCGTTAAACTTAGAGAAATGGGGGCACACATATGACAGCTCATGCAAAATTATCAGCGAGCAGTGCTTATCGATGGCTTAACTGTCCTGGAAGTGTTTCGTTATGTGAAACGTTCCCTGATACGACGTCGGATTTTGCTAGAGAGGGATCGTACGCTCACGCTATCGCAGAACAAAAGGTGCTGGCCTACAAAGGGGATATTACAAAGGCTACCTGTACTCGTCGTATCAATAAATTAACCGATACGGCCGAGAAAGAAGAGTGGAAAAAGGAAGCGATGCGCCATACGGACACCTACCTTGATTATGTGAATCAGGTGGCGCTCTCCGTTGCGGTAGCCCCTTTCATCGTGGCCGAGAAACGGGTCGATTTTTCAGAGTATGTGCCAGAGGGGTTTGGTACGGCGGATTGCCTTATCTTTTTAGGAGACGAACTTCATGTGGTTGATTTTAAGTATGGTAAAGGTGTAGCGGTTGATGCCGAGGATAACCCGCAGATGAAACTTTATGCCTTAGGTGCTATGCACGATTACGCACTTATTTATGGGGGTATTACTAAGGTCAAACTCACTATCGTACAGCCTAGGCTGAACAATATTAGTGAGTGGGCAACTACAGCGGATGATCTCCGTGCGTGGGGAGAGTCCATTAAGCCTATTGCGCAAGAGGCCTTTGAGGGGGCTATTGCATGTAAGGCAGGGGACTGGTGCCGATTTTGTAATGCAAAAGTTGAATGTAAGGCACGGGCGGAACACTATGCTAAAGTTGCTCGCATGCCTAGACACGACCCACGGCTTATGACGAACGATGACCTTGCAGGGTACATCGGACTAACAGAGGGTATGGATAAGTGGATGAAAGAGATCAAGGAATTGGCACTTACGAAATGCCTTAACGGTGAAGACGTTAACGGGTATAAAGCTGTAGCTGGTCGTAGCACTCGTTCTTTTACGGATATGGACGAAGCGTTCAACGTGCTGATGCGGAACGGTATCGATGAGGCTATATTATATGAGCGTACGCCGCTAACGTTGGCCAAAGCTGAAAAAGTTGTTGGCCAGAAAGAATTTAACGCCTTAGTAGGCGATTACATTATTAAATCAGAAGGGAAACCAACATTGGTTCCCGTATCCGATAAACGGGAGGCAATCACTAATCAACAATCTGCTTCTGACGTATTTACAGTAGTTAAAGGAGAATAACATCATGGTAACAAACATCGTACTTCAAAACATTCGCGGTTCTTATGTTCATATTATGGAACCTTACGCAGCGCAACCAGGGCAAGAGGCTAAGTATTCAATGACAATTCTTTTGCCTAAAACAGATACAGCAGGCAAGGCTCAACTTGATGCGGCTATTGCTGCTGCAGTTGAACAAGGAAAAGCGCAAAAATGGAATGGCGTAGCACCTGTACAGGTTCCTCACCCTGTCCATGATGGTGATGGCCTTAAAGCGAACGGTGAACCGTTTGGGGTTGAATGTAAAGGACACTGGGTATTTACGGCATCGTCTAAATTACCGATTGAAGTGGTAAACGGGCAAATGCAAAAAATCTTGTCCCCTACTGAGGTGTACTCTGGCGCTTACTATAATGTGGCGGTGAATTTCTACCCGTATTTGTACTCGGGCAAGAAAGGCATTGCTGCAGGTCTTGGCCCTGTACAAAAAGTAGCGGATGGCGAGGCCTTTGGTGGTAGCGCTCCTTCTGCTTCTTCTGTGTTCAGTGCTGTGGGAGCTCCTGCGGATCCATTTTAGGAGGCGGTCATGAAACATTTGTCCGTGGACATTGAAACGTTCTCGGACAATGATATAGTCAAAGGAGGGGTATTCAAATATGTGGACACCCCTAATTTTGACATATTATTGTTCGCGTACAGTGTTGATTTTGGCCCTGTACAGATCGTTGACCTCGCAAATGGGGAAACGCTCCCACAGGAGATAATCAACGCATTAAATGATGCATCTGTCATCAAGCATGCGTATAATGCTGCGTTTGAAATTACTTGTTTGACCAAGGCGGGCTATGCTACGTCAGTTGATCAATGGCGATGCACTATGCTTCATGGCCTATACCTTGGCTACCCTGCGGGGCTTGCTGCATTAGGTAAGGCCTTACATATTCCAGACGATAAAAAGAAATTAGCAACGGGTAAAGCGCTTATTCGCTATTTTTGTGTTCCGTGTAAAGCTACTAGATCTAATGGACAACGAACAAGAAATCTTCCGCATCATGATGTGGATAAATGGAATTTGTTCAAAGCGTACTGTGTTCAGGACGTGGTAACCGAAATGGAAGACTATAAACGACTTTCCGCTTTTCCTGTGCCAGACTTTGTACAAGCACAGTGGGTAACAGATTATACGATGAACCTACGCGGGATTGCCGTCGATACAGATCTCATCAACGGGGCTTTGGCCATTGATGATGAAGAGAAGACGGAGCTTACCAATAAGGCTATTGCGTTAACGGGGTTAGATAATCCTAACAGTCGTAATCAACTGCTCGCTTGGCTCAACGATCATACTAACGTGTCTATGGATACGTTGACTAAGGCTAGCGTTGCGGATGCACTTGGTATGGCCGATGATACGGCTAAGACGGTGCTATCGATTAGGAGTAAGTTGTCTAAGTCTTCTGTAACTAAGTATAAAGCTATAGTGTCCGCTATGTGCACGGATAGTCGTGTGCGTGGATTGCTTCAATTTTACGGAGCCAACCGCACTGGACGATGGGCGGGGCGACTCGTACAAGTACAGAATCTGCCTAGAAATTATATCGAGCCTCTCGACGTCGCACGAAACAGGGCTAAGGCTGGTGACCGATTAGGGCTATCTATTCTGTATGGAGATGTATCGGATACGCTGTCTCAACTCATACGAACTACTTTTATAGCACCAGAAGGATACTCGCTGGTTGTGACTGACTTCTCCGCTATCGAGGCACGGGTAATCGCGTGGCTATCTGGTGAACAATGGCGACAAGCGGTATTTGCTAATGGCGGGGATATTTATTGCGCATCGGCATCTGCTATGTTCCACGTGCCTGTAGAAAAGCACGGGGTCAATGGCCACTTACGACAAAAAGGCAAAGTGGCCGAGCTCGCCCTGGGTTATCAAGGGGGGCCGAATGCGCTGATTGCTATGGGCGCCCTTAAAATGGGACTTACGGAAGAAGAGCTGCCTGACATCGTCGCTAAGTGGCGAACGGCGTCACCTCATATTCGTAATTTTTGGTACGCTTGTGAAGACGCTGCCATTCGTGCTGTCCGAGATGCGGAGATAGTCCACCTACAGTACGGTATTACTTTTAGAAAGGAATGTGACCCCGTATATGGAATCACATTCTTAACGATAGAATTACCTAGCGGACGAAAGCTATATTACCCTGAACCTCATTTACAGGTGAATAAGTTTGACAGGGAAGCTATTCACTATAAAGGACTTACTGTGGGGCGGTGGTGCACATTATCAACCTATGGCGGTAAACTCGTTGAAAATATTACCCAAGCCGTTGCTCGTGATTGCCTAGCAGAAGCGATTGAACGGCTTAACGCAGAAGGTTATCGACTCTTAATGCATATCCATGATGAGGTGGTATTAGAAGTGCCGACATGTGATCTAAAAGAAAAAGGACTTGACCACGTTAATAGTATTATGTGCCAAACGCCGTCATGGGCGGAGGGGCTACTGCTCAACGCTGCGGGATTTACGAGTCCGTATTATATGAAAGATTAGAAAGGGGGGCTATCATTGCAAAACGATAGACTACTAACTGTATCTATCGGCAAGAGCCGACTATCCACTGACTGGCAACGGTCAGATATCATGTGGTCGGAACTCGTGGATAGGCTCCGCACACCGATTCGTACCACTGAAACTTTTGAGGCGTATAGTCGTCTATCGAAAGCTGAAAAGGCTAAGCTAAAGGATGTAGGTGGTTTTGTAGGGGGCACACTCAAAGGTAGTCGCCGTAAGTCCTCGGAGGTTCTCAGTCGTGATCTGATTACCTTGGATCTCGATACAATCCCTGCTGGTGGTACTAACGATATTATCCGTAAGGTGGCAGCGCTTGGGTGTGCGTATGCTATCTACTCGACACGCGCCCACGCGGAACACTGCCCTAGGCTTCGTATCGTTATCCCATTAGATCGGGCTGTATCGGCGGACGAATATGAGCCTATTGCTCGTAAGATCGCCTCGACTATCGATATGGCAGCGTGCGACGCGACGACGTTTGAAGCGTCTCGGCTTATGTATTGGCCGTCGTGCTCGAAAGATAGTCAATATGTATTCGAATACGATGATAGGTTGTTTGTGTCGGCGGATGGTATTCTAGGTCTTTATGAGGATTGGCATGATGTTGGTGCATGGCCTATTATTCCAGGTGTCGAAGACGGGCCTAGGGTAGCACGAGCTAAGGCGGAAGACCCCACGACTAAGAAAGGTATAGTCGGCGCCTTCTGCAGGATGTATCGTGTTGAAGAGGCGATGGAGAAATTTATTCCTCATGCGTACGAACCTACTGATAAAGACGATCGTTTTACCTATACGGGGGGCACAACGGTAGCGGGGGCTGTGGTATATGATAATGGTTTGTTCCTTTACTCTAACCACGCTACAGACCCCATATGTCATACGTTAGTGAACGCCTTTGACCTTGTTCGCTTACATCGTTTCGGTGATTTAGATGTCGAAGTTAAAGACGGTACGCCTATTAACCGTGTTCCGTCTTATCTTGAAATGTGTAAGCTAGCCAGAGGTGACGAGGCTGTCGCTATTGAACTCGAAAAAGACCGTATGAAGGCGAGTGACGTGTTCGAAATGGTCGGCACGCATCGTTCTGATTGTGCTATCGAATTGAAAGCGGAGACGTCTCTCGACTGGCAAAAGCACGCTGAACTAAAACGAAACGAGAATGGTAAGGTTCGCCCTACGATAGATAACATTCTTCGTATTCTTAATTTTGACCCTGTCTTAACGGGAAAAATTGTACTGGATGAATTTTCTGTACGCGGCCTTGCTATGGGCGCATTGCCTTGGAATCCTACGCTAAGTGAACGTCTGTGGGATGATAGCGATGATGCTGGTATTAAATGGTATCTGGAAGATAAATTCGACATTACGGGAGATACTAAGATTATGAATGCTGTCACCTTAGTAGCCCAGCAGAATAAGGTCAATCGTGTACGAGATTATCTGGATAGCCTTGATTGGGATCATACGCCTAGGCTGGATACGGTGTTAGTTGATTATTTAGGAACAGAAGATACGCCTTATACAAGAGCCGTCGCTAGAAAGGCTTTTGTAGCGGCCGTGGCCCGTGTCTATGAGCCAGGCACTAAATGGGACTATGTACCTATTCTGATTGGCCCTCAAGGGTTTGGCAAATCGACCTTTCTACGAACAATCGGTATTAACTGGTTCAGTGATTCCTTACAGTCTTTTGATGGTAAGGATGCTGCCGAAATGATTCAGGGAATATGGATTAATGAGTTAGCAGAAATGGCGTCTTATTCCAAGTCGGAGATGAACGTTGTTAAGCAGTTCTTATCGAAATGTGACGATATCTACCGCCAAGCCTATGGTCGACGGACTGCACGATATCCCCGCAAGTGTACTTTCTGGGGCACGTCTAACGATCATGAGGTATTACGTGATCTTACGGGGAATAGGCGTTTTTGGCCAATCGAAGTTGGCGTGGTCCAACCTTGCAAGAGCGTGTGGGATACCTTAGAGGGCGAAGTTGACCAGTTGTGGGCAGAGGCTCTTCAATACTACTACATAGGCGAAGCGTTATATATGGAAACCGACGAATTGAAAGTGTTAGCAGAGAGCGCCCAAGAAGCACACCGCGAAGCGTCTATCAAAGAAGGTATGGTATATGATTTTATAGAAAAGCCAGTGCCTAGTAATTATGCTGCTCTTTCCATCGATATGCGCCGCCAATTTTGGGCGGGTACTATGAGGATTAATAACGCAGAGCTCGTACCTCGTGATAGGGTGTGTGCTATTGAGGTATGGGTAGAGTGCTTTGGCGGTCATCCGAACTACATGAAAAAATCAGATGCTAGGGAGATCAACCAAATCTTGGCAAACATGGATAGTTTAGAGAGGATTACGACAGGTAGATTTGGACCTTACGGTAGACAAAGAGGGTTTATGATGAAAGTTAAACCTGTGGATAAGTCTGAAAAATAGGTGTCAACATTTATAAATTTGTCAACATTCTCAAATAAAAATATAATTGAGAATGTTGACAAATACCACGAATGCTGACAAGAATGTTGACGTATAAATACAGTAATCATAAGGCTTTATAGTAGTTGTCAACATTCTCTACATTCTTTCTTATAGTAGATATAGAAATAGGTAATTAGGCGATATATACTCTACCTAATGCACCTAATTCTAATATCTCTATATAGATAGTATAGAAAATGTTGCATCCATATAATTGGCCTGTGGATAACTTTTAGAAAGGAGTTGTGGATCATTTCGTGTTAGAGAAACAGATCGAGGCTCGTTTAGTAAAAGGGGTAAAAGCCTTGGGCGGTCGAGCGTATAAATGGGTGTCACCTGGAAACATAGGTGTGCCAGACAGGGTGGTCGTTCTTCCAGGTGGCCATGTTGAGTTTGTAGAACTTAAAACGGAGAGAGGAAGACTGTCTAAAAGTCAGATAGTACAAATAGAACGGCTTGCTAAATTAGATCAACATGTATCCGTATTATACGGTGCGGAGGAAGTCGATCGGTATTTGAAGGAGATAGCGAATGAAATTCATACCCCATAAATACCAAGATTACTGTCTACATCGTATCTTGGATACGCCAGCGTTGGGCCTTTTCCTAGATATGGGGTTAGGTAAGACAGCAATCACATTACATGCTATCAATGAATTAAAGTATGGGCGGTTTATCGTCGGTAAGGTTCTCGTGATAGCACCTAAGAAAGTGGCGGAGGCTACCTGGCAACGAGAGATAGAAAAATGGGACGGAATATCCCATTTACGAGTTTCTAGCGTGCTAGGGGGACTACAAAAGAGAATTAAGGCATTGTGCACGCCCGCTGACATCTATATCATTAATCGTGAAAATGTAAGTTGGTTAGTCGATTACTACAAGAACGCTTGGCCGTTTGACATGGTAGTTATTGATGAGATGAGTAGTTTTAAAAGTCATAGTGCTAAACGATTCAAATCCTTAAAAGCGATTAGACCACATATTAAACGCATGATAGGGTTGACGGGCACACCTTCACCAAATGGGTTAGGCGATTTATGGGCACAAGTATATTTGTTAGATCAAGGCGCACGATTGGGAAGAAGTTATTATGCATTTCGTGATAGATATTTCAATCCAGGTAAGACAGATGGACATGTGATTTATTCCTATGATCTTAAAAAAGGTGCTAGCCAAGCTATTAGTAATGCGATATCTGATATTTGTATTTCTATGAAGTCGGAGGATTATTTGGAATTACCCGATGTGGTTATTGATGAAATCCCTATTGTACTAGAGAGTAAAGCTGAAAAGGCGTATCGAGAGCTAGAACGTACTATGGTTCTTGAAGTGGAGAATGCAGAATATATTGATGCTGCTAGTGCAGCGGCTTTGTCGAATAAGTTACAACAGTTAGCTAATGGGGCAGTTTATGATGAGGATAGGCATGTACATGAAATTCATAATTGTAAGATAGAAGCTTTCATGGAGTTGGTTGAACAGCTAAATGGGAAACATGCATTAGTATTTTATAACTTTCAGCATGACCTATATCGATTAGAAAAAGCCCTAGCTAATACGAAGCTACGAGTTGAAAAGTTAACGGGTGCCAAAGAAGAAATGGCGTGGAATGATGGAAAGATTGATATTCTATTAGCCCATCCTGCCTCTGCTGCTTATGGACTTAACTTACAGGATGGCGGAAATCACGTTATCTGGTTTGGGCTTAATTGGTCCTTGGAATTGTATCAACAAGCGAATAAACGACTGCACAGGCAGGGGCAGAAAGAAAAGGTAATTATTCATCATTTAATATGCGAAGGTACGAGGGATGAGGATTTACTAAAGGCAATAAGCTTAAAAGAAGAAGCACAAAGTTATTTATTATCTTCTCTGAAAGCCCGTATCGATAAATATAAGGAGGAATAACTATGGATAAGAAATGTCAACGGTGCGGTAAGAAATTTACTACATCGACGGGAAATTATATGTATTGTGATTCTTGTAAAGATGCATATGAAAAGCAGTTAGAAACTGCTAAATCAGAGAAAAAAGGATATGTAAGATGTTGTCCGATTTGTGGAAATACGTTTACTACGAAGCTATATAACAAGAAATATTGTTCGCAAGAATGCTATGAAGAGGGAAACAGAAGAATAAAACGAGAACAATATCAGTCTAAAAAATCAAAATTTGCTGGCAAGAAGGACGATGAAAACGATTTGAAGATAAATTGTACAGAAGAAAATGGAAACGTTGCTGCAGATGAAAACATGGCGGTTGATGTAGTCAATCATCCGAAGCATTATGAAGTGTGGGACGGGTTAGAAGCAAAAGAAATCGTTCGTATGTTGTTGACAGAAGAAGAATACAATGGCTGGTGCAAAGGTAACTTAATTAAATACAGAATGAGAGCAGGATTGAAGAATCCGCAGAAAATTGTAGAAGACATCGAAAAGGCAGAATGGTTTAAGAGGGAGCTAATGCGAAGGCGGTGAATGTCCGCATAAAATTATGTAATGGAGGTGTTTCAGTGACAGCAAAAGAAGAGCTAATACAGATCAGGCAAATAGATAAAGCTTTACGCAGCACAGAACTAGAAATCGCACGATGCAGAGCAGATATTTATTCTGTACACGCAGTTGATTACAGTGCAGAACGAGTGTCGGGCGGCTCTCATCAAGACATAGCAGACAAGATTGCAATCTTGACTGAACTGCTTGATAAAGCAAACAGAGAATGGGACCAGCTAATTAATTTGCGTACTGAAATACGACAAAAAATAGCTAACATTGATAGTTATGTGTTGCGAGCTGTACTGATTGAATATTACGTGCTACAGAAGAATTGGGAACAAGTGGCGGATGATATGGGATACTCTATACAGCATGTATATAGAATCCATGGCAAAGCGTTGCAAGCGTATCAATCTAAAAATTATAAAGATGAGAGAGAATGAGAGTATGGGTCTGTGATATAGTGTATGTGTGAAAAGTTGGAAAGTAAAAAAAAGAGACCTATGAAAGGTCTCTTTTTACATGAGGTTCGCGACACCTCATTTGTGCGTTTTACCATGAAGGCTGTGCAGTTAGTTTTTTAAAGCAGATAAATATATCGTGAAACAGTGAATACCTAGAGTACAAAAGCAAAAAGCCCCTGCTTCGGCAAGGACTTTTTGTTATAGGTTAGCTACTCCTATAAGGTAGTGCGATCGCAATAGGATGAAAATTAATGGTACGTTATATACTAAACGTAAATAACAAAGGCGCGTTTGCCGTAATCACGAGCATAACGACGCTTACCAGTTTTAGGGTCTGTTACATATGAAACAAATTTCTTTGTGCCACGTTTAGACCCGTTTTGAGATGTTTTCGACATAGTAGCTTTTCCTTTCATAAATTTCTGATGAGATTTATGGCGGGCCCGCACTGTTTATATTATAACCATTATTTATTAATTAAACCAGCATTGAGATGTAAATAAAAAAGGCCCTGAAATCAGGGCCTTTTTTATTAGACGGAACAAGTAAACTTGTTTTGAAATAAAATGAGTTGTAGCTAGTAACTCAAAGCATTCTTTATACGTCTAAACATCTCACTAACATCATATCACTATACTATAAAAAAAACAATTGTAGGACTGTAAATAAGGTTGCTTTTAATTTAGATAAAAAATAAAATAAACATTCCATACAAGATGTAGTTTTTTAAAAGATATCATAACAATATATAGTATATTGATGATAAAAACAAATATATCTATGCGAAAGAAGAATAAAATACGGTGAATACAGTTGACAGATGTGTGAGGAAAGATAAGGATGTGAGATTATGGAGACGAAAAAAACGAAAGCAAGGGCCAAAGGGCCGCCTAAAAAAACGACGAAAAAACGGGTAGGACGACCGCCAAAAATTGATGCAGCGGTTCTTGAAAAATTAGAATACGCATTTACAGTGGGTGCGACAAATGAGCAAGCTTGTGATTATGCTGATATTAACGCTGCTACGTTATACAGATATAAGGCTGGTAATGATGAGTTATGCGAGAAGATTGAGCATTGGAAACATCGAACTAAATTTAGAGCTAAAGTGAATGTGGCCAAAGCGATTGATGAGGGGGATTTGGATGTGTCGAAATGGTATTTGGAAAAGACGGATGACGCATTTAAACCTAAAATGAGACAAGAGGTCACTGGTAAAGATGGAGGAGCAATTAACATTGCTTTCAAATGGGAAGATGAGTAATCAAACTGTGATAATTCCGTACAAGCCCCGCTCGATTTGGAAGCATGAAATACATAAAGGGATTGAAACGCACCGCTTCTCAGTGATTGTTGCGCATCGACGATTTGGAAAGACGGTCGGGAGTGTCAACCATCTTATCAAGATGGCGTTAATGTGTAGACTACCTAGTCCGCAATATGCGTATATTGCACCGTTCCGCGTGCAGGCAAAACAAATAGCTTGGGCATATCTAAAATACTACACGTCGGTGATTCCTGATCGCATGGTGAACGAATCAGAATTATATGTAGAATTGCCTACATTGCACACGAATCGGCAAGGAGCAAGGATATATGTAAAAGGGGCAGATAATCCAGATAGTTTGCGTGGTGCCTATTGGGATGGAGTTGTACTTGATGAATATGCACAGTTTAAGCCAGAAGTGTGGAACGAAGTATTACGGCCGTCATTATCAGATCGTAATGGATGGGCGGTATTTATCGGCACACCGAAGGGACAAAACGCATTTTATGAGATGTATCAACGAGGCATAAGCGATACCAGTTGGTACACGTGCAAGTATACCGTATCCGAATCTAAGCTAATTCCCGATGATGAAATCGCCGATATGAAAGCTTCAATGAGTGAGGATGCTATACGGCAAGAGTTGTATTGCGACTTTACCGCTTCAGCGTTTAACGTACTGATACCGATTGATAGTATTAGTGATGCTAAAAGCACAGTGGTTAAACCTAATGATATGTTACACGCACCCGTTATATTGGGTGTCGATGTAGCTCGATTTGGTAGTGATAGGTCAGTCATTGTAAGACGACAAGGATTGGCCATGCATAAACCATCAGTGTTTAGCGGTGTCGATAATATGCGTTTGGCGGATATTATTGCGCGTGAAATTGACCATCATAAGCCTGATGCGGTCTTTATCGATGCAGGACGCGGTGAAGGGGTCATCGATAGATTGCGACAACTTGGGTATCGCGTATCGGAAATACCATTCGGTGGCAAGGCGTTAAAAGATAACAAATATACGAATCGGCGAGCGGAGATGTGGGATACGATGGCGCAATGGCTTAGAGATGGCGGTTCGTTGCCTGATGATGAGGAGCTATGTGCTGAACTTGCTATGCCCGAATATGGATATGATGCAAAAGGAAGAATTTTGCTAGAATCAAAGGATAAAATGAAAGAGCGTTGCGGTCGTTCTCCCGATTTAGCGGATGCAGCGGCACTTACATTCGCAACGCCTGTGCGCAAGCACAATGGAGTAAGTGCCACAAGTAATAGGAAGCTGGTAGCCAATACGGACTATCAGCCTTTTTAGTATGATCAAGAGAAAGGAGTGTGCAAGATGAGTAGAGGTTTATTTGGTGGAGGTCGTCCAGATCCTGGTGCCATAAAGATTCCTGACCCTACGCCTACAGCAACGGCGGACAGTGGGCAAACAGGGGATACTATGGCAGTAGGTCAAAAGAAAAAGAAACGAGGTTTTGAATCCACAATTTCTAATACAATTCTTGGCGGTGTAGGGCAAGATACTAAACGCACATTGGGGTAACAGGTTATGGCTAGTACATTATTAGGAAAGTCAAAAGCGAATCAAAACAAGGAAACGCTTGTTGCTCATTCGTATGTAAAGTTACGGCAACGGTTTAGCTCGCTTATGCAGAAACGAAACAAATACGAAAAGACGTGGAAAGATATTAAACAGTATGAGTTGCCACATATCGGTTTGTTTGATGACGAGGAAGATCTATCTAAGAATAAAACGGGAAAGATATACAATTCAACTACATGGGAAGCGTGTCAGATATTTGCTGCAGGTGTTATGAGTGGACTAACGCCACCTAGCCGTCAATGGTTTAAGCTATCACTAGATAACGCCCAGATGGCTTCTAATAGTGATGTAGCAAAGATACTCGATGAACGGCAACAAATCTTACAGGCTGTGCTAGCTAAATCTAACTTTTACACGACAGCGTTTAGCTGCTATACGGAACTTCCATTTGGACAAGCTCCTATGGGTATTTTTACGGATCCAAAGTACGGTGTGCGATACGTACCATATACAATTGGTACTTATGCCATGGAAGCGGGTGCTAATGGGGAAATCAACACGTTTGCTAGGCGGTTTAGAATGACTGCCTCACAGATTGTAGAACAGTTTGGAATGGAACAGTGTCCACAATCTGTAGTGACTGCGTTTACATCGAACAGTAGTTACAGCAAAACATTTGTTGTGAACTGGCTAGTTGAACCGAATAGTAAGCGGACGTTGGGCGAGATTGGTCGTTCCAACATGCCGTATCGTTCCGTGTATTGGGTAGAGGGTCAAGAAACGAATAGCGCATTATATGATGGTGGATTTGAGGAGTTCCCAGTCCCTGTTGCGCGTTACACTGTTGTAGGTCATGAGGCGTACGGAAAAGGGGCAGCGTGGTTTGCACTGGATGACGCACGTATGCTTCAAAAACTTGAATATGACCATTTGATGGCCATTGAATTAGGTGTTAAGCCACCTATGCAGGCTCCGAGCGGCATCATGGGGCAAGTCAATTTGTTTCCTGGTGGTATTACGGAAAGTGACACAGGTGAGATGGTTAAACCTTTATTTGATGTGCGGTTAGACACGGCGTCATTGATGAACAAAATTAAAGAAACAGAGGATCGTATCAAGCGGTTTTATTCTGCTGATTTGTTTTTGATGATTGACCAGATTGACAGTGGACGTATGACGGCACGAGAAGTGATGGAACGGTCACAAGAAAAATTACAACAATTAGGCCCTGTTGTTGAACGGCTGTTGTCGGAATGGTTAAACCCGATTATTGAACGTACCTATAATATATTGGATAGAGCGGGGGTATTCCCTGAATTGCCTGATGAGTTAGCAGAAGAATTAGCGGATGCAGACGTGAAAATCGAATATATTAGTCCATTAGCACAGGCGCAAAAAATGAGTAGCTTAACAAACATTGAACAGTTATTAGGGTTTGTTGCCAATGCGGCACAGTTTGACCAATCCATCTTGGGTAAGTTAGATCTAGTACAAGCGGTCAATATTTATGCGAATAGCTTAGGAGCTCCAGCACCAATGTTAAAGTCTGACGAAGAGTTCCAACAAGTGCTGCAAGCACAACAACAGGCAATGCAACAACAGCAGGAGCAACAACAGGCTATGCAAATGGCACAGGCGGCACCGCAGATGGCACAGGCGGCTAAGGTGGCCACAGAGGCGGCAAATGATGGCAATCCTGCGTTACGAGAATGGTTAGGTATGTGATGAAAGCAAATATAACGGATGAACAGAGACAGTACAATGCGTTAATGCGACATAAGCAACGAGAAAAGGACGAACAAGCAATCCGCTCTATGTTGGGTACAGAGACGGGGCGGTGGTTCATTACTCGCTTGTTAGATGCAACAGGTATTCATGCTAAGTCGTTTACTGGGAATAGCGAAACATTTTATCGAGAAGGTAAGCGCGCAATTGGTATTTATGTATTGCAACAAATTGAAAGCTTAGGTATGGAAGGATTACGGTTGAAACAGCAAGCGGAACTTGAATATGCAAATCAACAGATTGAATGGATTACATTAATTAATCGAAAGAAGGAGGAAGAATAATGGCAGATGATACTTTATTAGGCGGTCAACATAGCACTGAACCCGCACAAGACGAAGCACAACAGACAAACACGCAAGGTGGACATGAAGAAAATCCAGAGGCTTCTAGTGATACAACAGCACCAGTAGTACCTGAACAGTATGATTTTTCTGATGCAGTAGGTGATCAATTAGATGCTGAAACGGCTGCCAGTTTTTCTACTGTGTTAAAGTCTGTAAAAGCGACACAGGAACAAGCGACGGCTATTGCGAAATACGGCGTTGAATATGCGCAACAGATTGCACAACAGGCGGTAGCGTATCAACAAGAACAGGCAGTTAGACAATCGCAAGAGTGGGCAGAGCACACACGGAAAGAATTGGGGGCATCATTTGATGATACATTAAGCCAGTGTGGCACTGCCGTTGAATATCTTGAACGCGTTGTTCCAAATATTCGCGAGGTATTAAATGAAAATGGCTTGGGGAACCGAGTTGAAGTCGTTCGCATTTTTGCCAAAATCGGACAGTTAGTATCCGAAGATAGAGGGCATCACGCGAATGGCATTGGCGGTGCACAAACGGCCGCCGACATTCTTTATGGTGGTAGTAAATAACAAAGGAGACAAAAATTATGGGAATTATTGCAGAACAACGACCTACACTTTTAGATGTGGCCTCTCGTACAGAGGACTTAAAAATCGGTGCTATTGCGGAGTTGCTCACAGAAAATAATGAAATCTTATCAGATATGGTAGTTAAAGAAGGGAACTTACCAACAGGGAATAAAACAACTGTACGGACTGGTTTACCACAAGCGACTTGGCGTTTACTTAACTATGGTGTGCAGCCTTCTAAATCAAAAACTGCACAAATTACGGATACGTGTGGCATGTTAGAAGCGTACGCAGAAGTGGATAAAGCGTTAGCTGACCTAAATGGAAATACGAATACATTCCGCTTGTCAGAAGACATGGCATTCTTGGAAGCCATGAATCAAGAAATGGCTAAGACTTTATTTTACGGTGATACCTCTATCGACCCTGAAAAGTTTGTAGGGTTAGCGCCACGATATAATACGTTAGATGTTAAGAAAGCGGAAACTGCTAAGAATGTACTAGACGCAAAAGGTACTAAGAATCTTACATCTATCTATCTGGTTGTGTGGGGAAATAATACAGTACATGGTATTTTCCCGAAAGGCTCTACAGCAGGATTAAAACATGAAGATAAAGGGCAAGTAACCATTCAAGATGCTAACGGCGGTAATTATGAAGGATATAGAACACACTACAAATGGGACTTAGGACTTACCGTTCGTGATTGGCGTTATGTTGTTCGTATTGCTAATATCGACGTAACTGCATTGACAAAAGACGCTTCGGCAGGCGCTGACCTTATTGATCTTATGACGTCTGCTGAAGAACTTATTCCAAACTTAAATGCAGGCCGTGCTTGCTGGTATATGAATCGTAATGTCCGTACTTTCTTACGTAAGCAAAAGAATGAAGCACATAAATACCAAATCACTGAAGGTAACGAAGGTGGCAAAATTACTACTGAATTTGATGGTATTCCTGTACGTCGTGTAGATGCTCTTATTAATACAGAGGCACAAGTTAAATAATCACAACATATCATGTATACACCACTCCCTATATGGGGAGTGGGAGAGTATTGTAAAGGAGACATACTATGATTTTAGATAAAGAGAATGCATTTTTTTATAAAGCTGATTTAGTAAAAGGCACTACTGGTGATATCGTAGCCGTTGGCGGTGATGCGTATGAACAATGTTTTATTGTAGGGAATGTCACAAAAGTGCTATCAGGAGCTGCGACAGTGACATTGATTACATCCGATAAGGCGGATATGTCATCTCCTACAACCTTAGGAACGTATACGCTTGCAGCAGAAACGGGATCTAATTTTGCTGCTCGTATTCCGTTCGGTACTAAGAAATACCTACAAGCTAAGATTACTAATGCTACCAGTGGTGTATGTACTGTTGCAGTAGCTATGGATGTTCGCATTGTACGTTAGGAGGCAACATATGAAATATATTGCGTTATGCGATTCCTATGGAGTTGCAGGAGGCTATGTAAAACAAGGTGAAACTGTAACGATTACGGACAGGCAAAAGAAAGCGTGTGATTCTGAATACTTTGACGTATTGTTTGCACCTGTAGATCAAGAACCGCATCAAGAAGAAAATGATGGGGACGTTGGAGGTGAATAACATAGTAAGGGGTGGTAGTACCGCCCCTTATTTTAATGGCAAGATGAGAGGTACACGATGACACATACAGATATTTGTAATACGGCCTTATCGTATATTGGCCAAGGGATGATTACAACGCTTGAGGCAAATAATGAATCCGCTCGTCAATGTAGATTACACTATGATAACACTCGTAAATTATTACTTAGACAATATGAATGGTCATTTGCTCGACGTCATGAAAAGCTAACGTTACTCAATGCAAATGTGAATGGGTACCAGTATATCTATTTATACCCTGAAAAATGCTTAAAGATGTTGGCGATTCTTGATCATCACAACGGGTTTGATGCGTTCCGTCAAAAAGAGTTCGAGGTATTTAACATTGATAATAATACGAAGGTGATAGCTTCTAATGTTATGTTAGCCTATATTGATTACATTTATGATGTTACTGATTGCAATATTTTTGATAGCTTGTTTTTAGAAGCGTTTACTAGAAAATTAGCGTCTAACTTGGCAGTCCCGTTATTAGGAAATGAAGCAACAGCGGACCGTAACTATAAGATGTATCAGGCAGCCTTAGAAGAGGCTAAATCATTGACGGCAAAAGAACGTAAGTCACGCATTACGTATCCTAGTTTATATGCACAAGTACGAGGTGGCGAATAATGGCATTAACTCCTTTATATACAATTCAACCAGCTTTTACGAGTGGAGAAATTTCAGATGAAGTGAATAGCCGTGTTGATATTGAACAATATAAATCCGCGTTGTTGTTAGCTCAAAATGCGGTCATTCGCCCTTTTGGTGCGGTGTGTAAACGGCAAGGGTCACAATATATAGGGGCGGTAAAGTATAATAATAAACCTGTACGGTTAGAAGAATTTACTACGGTAGGGGATATATCGTTTTTGCTGGAATTTGGTGTGAAATACCTACGCGTCTATAAGTCGGGCACTATGATAGTGGAGATAGAAACGGTCTTTGACGAGGCGGATATTCCACAGCTTAACTTTAATCAATCAGCGGATGTACTATTTATTTGCAGTGGTAACAAACCAGTACAGGCGTTACGGCGTATCGATGATGCGCATTGGACGATAGGAGAATATGTGTTGAATCCGATGCCGTTTGAAGATATTAATGCTGATACAGACGCTAAGGTTAGAGTGGATGACGGTAAAATCTATGCGACTGTAGACCTATTCCATGAGGGCATGGTAGGCAATCAAATCAAAGTGTTCCATAAGATGCCGATGCAAAATTACAACGAGAGTGGTCAATTTAATAGCAGATTAATAACACAATGTGTACGTACCGATTTTACTTATCCTGGTTGCGAAAATTTAGACATAATGAATGGCGGCGCTTCAGCCACGAGTACAGTACCTGATTATGAAATTGAAGAGGGAAAATTATCGTGGTCGATAACGACACATGGCACGTGGACGGGTACGGTCACGATACAAACATCAGAGGATAGCGGAAAGACGTGGTTAGATTACCGCATCTATAAATCTAAAGATGATACAAACGTCGTAGATAGCGGCACGTTTACTAACACGTATACCACAAGTCGAGTGATTACGAATATACCGAGTGGTAACAATACGTTTGAATATAAAATTCATGCCCATACAGCTTTTGGGATTGTCCGCATTAAAAAATATATTTCTCCGAGAGAGGCGGAGATAGAGTATATTTTAAAACCAGCGAAAGACACGAAAACGCATTTATGGCAGATTGGGTCATTTGGTGAGTCGCAGGGATACCCTAAGATGTCGGCGTTCTTTCAAGATAGGTTGATATTTGCCAATACGAAACGATATCCAAATAAAATATGGATGAGTCGAACAGGGGACTATCCGAACTTTGGCATTGAAAAAGCGTCGGGTACATTGACGGATGACAGTGCGATTACACTTAGCATTATCAATCGTAAATTGTTTAGCATTCATCATTTAGTGCCAGCAACGGATTTGATTATTCTTACTGATGGTAATGAATGGATTATTAGCGGTAGTAATACGGTAACACCTAGCACAGTGTCGGTACGGATACAAACACAATTTGGCACGTCGACAACACAACCACAGTATATTGGCAATCGGTGCGTATTTGTGACAAACAGAGGGAATAACGTACGTGATATGGCATATGATTACACGAGAGATGGGTATTCAGGGAATGATTTATCCATTTTATCCAAGGACAACCTGCGGAATGTAGTCATCAGCAAGAGTACCTATATGCAGAACCCTGATAGTATTATTTGCTATGTGGGCGATGATGGCGTTATTCGATGTATGACCTATATTGCGGAAGAAAGAGTTAATGGATGGTCTCATTATGTTACGGACGGTAAATACATCGAGTGTGAAGTGGTGACAGAGAAAGAAAATGATACGTTATACGTTGTAGCGGAACGCATCGTCGATGGTGAAACAAAACGATATATTGAAAAAATAGAGGCACTAACAACGTATGCAGTCGATGATAATGTATTTCTTGATTCATTTGTACACAAAGTACATAAAGAGAATGTATCCAGTATCGATGTAAATCATTTAATCGGTAAGCGAGTAACGATTGTTGTGGATGGCGTTGTGCATCCTAAACAGACCGTGCCAGCTGATGGCATTGTCCGATTAATGACGGCAGGTAAAGATATTTTGGTAGGGCTTGATTATGAATTTAAGATTAAGCAACCTGCTTTTGAAATGCAGTTACATGATGGGACCATTCAAGGACGATTCATGCGATTGAATGGAGCTATCCTTCGACTAGTTAATTCTAAAGGTGGGCAGTGTGGCCACAACTTTGACATGATGGATGACATTGAATTGATAGACGAGGACGGGTTATATACGGGTGATTATGCAATTACGTTCCCGCAAGGGAGTGATGGGTTTAATGAACAGTGTTATCTTTGCATTAGGCATAGCGATCCGTATCCATTTAATCTAAAAGCGATTATTAGAAATCTAAGTTATGGTGGTGGTAAGCATGAAAACATCAATCGTGGCCTATAACCCTAGCTATCATAATAAGGATATAGAGTGGTTATCTCATCATTTGCGAGCTATGGATCTATTGGAATTAAGAGAGAAGGGCAAATGGGATGGCATAGATACATTAAAAGAGGCAATCCAACACAAAGGATACAAAAATTACTGTGCCTATGGCGATGATGGGGCGATGATAGGAGTTCTCGGGATTTCAGAAAAGCCTATGTATGAGGATATGTATTGCATATGGTTTATGGGTTCTACTGTAATGGCAACATCGTTACCGATAAAAAGGGAGTTTGTCCGCCGTTCTAAACAGATATTGGAAAGGTGGAAAGCAGAGTACGGGCGATTATTTAATTATGTACATAGAGAGAATCACTTAATCCGAACGTGGTTACTATCCGTTGGTGCCACGTTATATGATACTGACTGTCAAGAGTATCAATTGTTTATTATTGATTGAAAGGGGGAATGCTTATGTGTGCTCCAGCAGCGATGGTATTGACTGGTATATCTACCCTTATGGGGATGCAGTCGGCACGACAACAAGCAAGTGCACAAGCGGCAATGTATAATCAACAGGCGGCGGTAGCGGAACAAAACGCCCGCATTAGTGCTGCTAAGCAACGGCAAATCAATGCACAGTACTTGCAAGAAAAAGAACAAATGGACGATAAAATGCGG
The DNA here is from genome assembly GCF_947090115.1 of Veillonella montpellierensis. NCBI lineage: Bacteria > Bacillati > Bacillota > Negativicutes > Veillonellales > Veillonellaceae > Veillonella > Veillonella montpellierensis. The sequence continues at coordinate 19,540 of NZ_CAMUMS010000010.1, read as the reverse complement.
TTAGTAGCTGGACAGAACGCAGCCGAGGCTGGGTCATCTTCCTTGATGATGACAGGCACGCCATTACAATCGTTGGGGGCGGCTTATGATGCATATAATCAAGATGTGAATAAATGGGACACGAATAAAAACAATGCGATTTGGAATGAAAAGGTGAATGAAACTAACTATCTAAATCAAGCCAATGCGTCACGTAGTGCGGCAGCGAACGCGAAACGACAAGGCAATATGCAAGCATTAGCAACATTGATTAGTGGAGCTGCCTCTATGTATTCGTTAAAGCAACAATATGCAGGTGCGCCTAAGAATACGGGGAATACGGCACGACAAAATGGATATACTTCTGGTAGTAATGCTAATTCTAATAGCTATCAAACTGTTAAGAGGGATACTAAGTGAAATTAAAAAGTTATAACCCAAATGAAAAATTAAATACGATTAATGCACAAGTAGCGAATACAGGAAATAGCGCAAGCTACGGAGCGGATATCAGCGGTACTACTGCTTTACAAAATGCATTGCTAAAGGCGGCAAAAGTAGCGGATGACGAACATACCGAACGGATGAATGTGGCGTATATGAATGCGGAAACAGATTATAATAAGCAAGTGATTGATATGCTGTACAATGAAAAAAATGGTCTTGCTCATACAGAGCTTGGTGGTGCAGCGGGAGTCACGCAACAATTTGTCAATGCAGAGGCTACGATTCGACAACAGGTTATAAGTCAATTACCTGACAATAAACTGGTGTATGAAAAATTTAATCGTATGGCGGATGACGCTACGATTCGCAATGGCCAAATGATGCAGAATCATGAAGCAGCGGAAAAAGAAAAATATACGGATCTAACGTTTGATACTAATTTTGATACCATGAAAGACTTGGCCACTTTACAATACAATAATGGCACTGGCTTATTAGCGATGGCCAAGAATCTTAAATCTAATATAGAGAATACCTATAAGTTACGTGGTAAAGAATATACAAAGGATCTATATAATCACAAGGTTGATGAAGTGGGTGCGATTGTGTTAGATCAACTAGATAGGCAGCAAGACTATTCTAACGTAAGTAAAATTACTGGTGTGCTCCGTGATATTGGCGTTAGTGAAGAGCTTGTCCAAAAGTTGGAGGCTAAATCACGTAAACAAGAAGCTGCGTTTAATGCTACCAATGGGGCCGCCCAATACGCAGCGGCTCATTGGGGGAATGGAAAGCCACCAGCTAATGCAGCGGAAACGGCATATAACGAAAAGTTTGCAGAGCTAAAAGCAAAGCAAGCTAAGAGTGGGCATATTGATGTTAATAAATTAAGCGCAGAATTTGAACGGACAAAAGGCAAACCGTATCTTGAGGGTAGTGATGGCGTCAATGCGACCGACTGTGGTAAATGGGTACAAGACACGATGAACAATATAGGGGGCTATCGATTTCTTGGTAGAACCGCAGATGGCCAATATTATCAGTTAGAACAAGCGGGTATGATATTTAATGATACGAGCCAGTTACAACCAGGTGATACGGTATATTGGAATGTACCTGGACATTCCTATCCAGATACAGATGATATATCCCAGGGCGGTGATAATGGAAGCGCTGCCTATAAAGGGATATCGCATGTAGGCATTTATATGGGTAATGGCATGGTGGCACAAGCTGGTACGAGTGGTGTTTCTGAAATTCCTCTTGATACGTACCCTATTGTTGGTATGGGGAAAGTAGGAAGTTCGGGAAAAGTAATGACAGACGGGGAAATTGATGCACAAGCTAAGGCGTTTGCTGACGCAGTAGGGTCAAAGGCGACATCGGATATGCGTGTGTATAATCAAAACATTCAAAATCAAAAGAAAGCCATCTTATTGCAACTTGATCAGATGGATGCGAACGGTGCTACTTCGCAAGAAAAGTTAGATTTTCTAAACGGAGCTACGGGGGATAATTCTGACTTACGAGCCGAGCTCATTGGTAAAGTGAGTGCGGAGCGGAATGCGGTTAGACGAGAAGCAGCCAAAGCATCATTAATTAGTACGCAAGATTATATTTATGTCCAGCAGTATGCGGCCACTCATTCGTTGCAGGATACGATGAATGAATTTGACAGAGTCCATCCAGGGCAAAGCATGACACAAGCACAGCTTGATGGCATTATTTCTATTACGGGAAATAGAGATAATGTAAAAGCGCTTAAATCTGAATACGGTGGCTATATTGATGGCATTGTGAGTGCGAATAAACCAGAAGGCCCAGCGGGCGATGTGTACGAGGCAGGTGTCTATGGAAACATTGCCAAACAACGAGCCAAATGGCAAGACGAGAACGGCTATGATCCTGGCTACGAAACGATTCGCCAAATGGCAGCGGATGCTGTTGTAAGTCAGACGACCTATCAACCAGGTGGAGACGGTGCTCTTACGTATACGGCGGCACAACTTACGGGCCTTGGTATTAAAAACTTAGCGTGGGCTGGCAACGAAGGATACATGCAAGCCACATTTAATAATGGTGATACAGAAACATTGCCATATTGGGAATGGGCAAAACGATTAAATGGAGAATAACTATTATGCCAGATGAAATGAAAACAGTTGCCAATAATGGCATTTATCAAAAAGATTATTCGGTAGCGGGTACGATAGAAGGCGGACCTGCACCAAAAGGAATATGGGATACGGTGAAAGATACGGTCAGCAGTATTGGTGACAGTGTAGAGCGTATCAATACGACGTTAGCAGATCCTAATGCGAATATCATGGATAAACTTACTACAGTTACGGGAGAGCTAGGTATTCATGATTCACTACAGAAATTCTCACGTTATACTGATATGTATACCATGAGCCGTGCTAATGACAATAACTTAGCAGGATATTTATATGCTAGTATATATGCTAAACCGAATTATGATGCCGTTAAGCGTGATAAAGCGATTGAGATTGGCAGTAAATTACATATTAACCCTGATGTTATTTTAACGGCAAGTGAAGACGGATTCGCTCGGGCAATCGATATATCGAACCAAATGGATCGAGGCAAAACCTACGAAGAAGTTACTAGAGAATATCCAGAATTATTACATCTTCGCTATGACTCGTTGGCCAGTGCTGAAAAAACATTTGATGATGTACAAAATGTCAATAAGACTAAGGGCGTATTTGATAGCATTCAGCAATCGTTATGGGCCATGAATGACCAATTACTACTTGGGTATGCGGGGTATAAATTGGCAGAAACAACAGACGAGGCGGATCGTCAAACTATTTTACAAGAGATAGACAGATTACAGAATAATTTGCAACAGTATCGGACAACAGACGTGGCAGATTTAGGGTCGAAAATTGTCGGCGATAGCGTAGCACAACTATATATGATGGGGGTACAAGCTTTTAAAGGCTCCAATCGTGCAGTACAAGGTATGGGGGCTGGCGCTGCCCTTGGCGCTGTTAGTGGTTCTGCCCTTGGTGGTGTTGGTGCTGCGCCTGGCGCCGTGGCAGGTGGTATCACTGGTCTAACCTATGGCGCTCAAGTGGGTATGGCGGAACAAATGTATCAAACGTCTTTTGGTAAAAAATATATAGATCTTATCCAAAAGAAAGATGCGAATGGCCGTAATGTGTATTCACATGATGAAGCGTATAGCATGGCTCAAAAATTTGCAGCGATTGATACGGGCATTGAATTTTTTGCAATGCGCGTAGGCGCTAAGGCCGTTGTGAAAGCTACTCCTGCTAGCCGTATGGTGGCACAAGCACTTACTACAGGTGTGGATACTACCGTGTCTACCATCAATAAAGGAATGGGGGCTATTGTTGGCCAAGCAGTGAAACGAGGTGTAAAGGCTGGCATTCCTGAACTTGTAGAAGAGGGACTGCAAGATGTGAATGAAAAGGTACAACATAATCTTTTCCGTAAGGCAAATGATCCCGAAGGTAGCTACTCGGTAGGAGACATTGCAAGTGGAGCATTGGGAGCCATGGTGCAAGCGGCACCTTCCATGATAGGGATTGCTGGATTAGGTAGTATTGCTGGTGGTCTTCGTGCTAGACATGATTTGCGGAAGTGGCAACGCTTAACGCCTGAAGAGCAAACCGCATTACTTCAAGAAGAGCAGAATCGAAATGCACACACGTTGATGGCCAATATTAGAAATGATGCCAGAACGAATAAAATCGCACAAGAAAATCCAGAAATTTACGGGCAGTTAGTACAAACATATGCACAAAAGGTGCAAGTACCAACTGCCTATATTAATGTTCACGAAATGGTGGAAACACCTGAAGGGCAACAGGCTATCCGCGAACTGGTGAACGCAGGCATTGTGAGTAATGAACGTGTGGCCAAGTCGATTGAAGCAGAAACGCCGATTGAGGTTCCACTCGGTCAGTTTGCCCAAAAAGCAACTGATTTGTCTGACAATGCGATGGAAGCGATAAAGAACACGACCTACTATACTGAAGGTGGTCGCTCCATGCGTCGAATACAAAAAGAGAAAGAATCCTATGAACAGGCACGCCAAGACGTGAATGAAGAGTTAAAAAATCATAAAGCCAATGTAAAGAGAGATATTATTAATGAATATGTGCCAGATGCGAGTGCATACCAAAAAGAAATTTTAAATGATGTATTAGATGATTATGACCATGTGGCACAGACGTATCATACGATTCTGTTAGAAGCACAAGCGGAGTTCCGTGAGAAATACAATAGACAGTATCAAAATATTAAACAGGCCGAAAAAAATGGCGTTTCAGTTCCTTATGTAAGTATGGACGGGATTAATTCTAATGTAATTACACCTGAGGCAGAACGAATGCGTGTTATAGCGTACAATAGGCAGCTAGAAAAGGAAAGCGTACAAAATGACCCTGAGGCTACCCTAATGATTGACCAAACCTATGACGAGATGGAGCAAGCATCGAAATCGATTCGTGACATCGAAGGACTAGAGGGTGCAGTAGACAAAATCGCTAAGGGAGACGTGGCCATGCGTATGAACTTTAGTAAAGATGGGTATCAAGTATTTCAAGATGTGTACAATACGTTGCGACAATCTCCGAATCGAGAAGTAGCCAAACAAGCTAAAGAAGGGGCCTTGTTATTTGCCTCACACGCAGATGTGATGGCCAACATTATGCAAAAAGCTGGGAAGTGGAATTTTACGGCCAAGGACTACATGGATAGGTACATATCTATTCAAATGGGTGATACAAAACAAATCAAGAACGGGTTTACGCAACCACTAAATCCTGGTGTAGATCTAAAGACGAAAGTTAATATTGTTGATATTACAACGCCTAGGACTGATATCATCCACAAAATGAATAACTCTGAGTTAGCTAACTATTTAAGAAAAAAGTTTACAGGCTCCATTTTATCAAAAGATAAATTGGCTACACTTGGAATAAAAGATTATAAAGGGGCTAAACATCTTGCGTGGAATTTTACACAGAATAAGAGCGTTCATAGAAGTGCGTTGGATAACTTAGAATCTGTGATAGAAAATTCTGTTTTAATAGAGAGTAGAAAAAATATTAAAAAAGACTTCACAACCCCTATTTCTGAAAGACAAAAAAGGAAAAATGAAGTCGAATTTTATCATAGATTTTATGTGCCAATTAGATTATCAGGAAGTGTATATGTATTAAGGATTATTGGAGAAGAGAGACAGAATAAGATTACATTAAATCCAACACAATTGGACTTGTATAGTGTGATTATTGAAAATAAGAAAAAGGAGCGTGGGCTACAAACACAGAGTGATAAAAGCGTAGCCGACGCTCCTGATAAAATTACTATACAAGAAATGTTATCAGGTGTCAAGGATATGAATGGTAACTCTTATATAGATTCAAATGAACATTCTGAATATTATCAATCACAACAATCAGGTGTTACAAAGCAACAAGTCGTAGAGGCTAAGGCAAAATTAAAAGCTGACACAGAAGCGTGGGGCACACTGATTGATGCGTTTAAAGCTAATAAGGTTACAGGAAATAGACATCGGGTTATGAGTATGCCATTGGTGTATCAAATGATTGGTATGTCAAATAAAGATATATATATTGAAAATAATATAATAAATAAGGTTATTAACAAAAAACATGCCAATAAGATTAAGTTAGAATTAGTGAAACAGCTTCCAGAGGCATTAGCTCATCCTATTGCTGTTTTTAAAAATTATGATCCTAAAAAAGATCAAGTAAAGAGTAATTCTTTTATTAGTATTATTGAGATAAAGTCAGAAGAAGGTAAGCTTACTAATATACCTATCGTGTTTGATAAAAATAAAAATGGGAACTTTATAATGTCTATTTTCCCTAGAGAACATGATACGTGGTATGAACAACAGTTAAAGCATGATCGATTGTTATATATTGATCGGACAAAAAAAGATAGCATCTCTGTGGGCGGGAAATCAAAACCCAGCCACACTGAAATGCTATCTATTGATGACAGTATACCAAACGAAGAAGATTTACGCAAGCTAAAAGAGGAAAATCCTTCCTATTATCAATCACAACCCGCAGTTGTTACAAAGCAACAAGTCGTAGAGGCTAAGGCAAAACTAAAAGCTGATACAGCAAACTGGAGTAAGATTATCGACAATTTAGATTCTTATGATGCAGGTATGCAAGTTAGAGTAATGACTACACCGCTTGCGTTACAATTGGCAGGGGCAAAACCATATGAAGTTGTTATGGGTGTCGGTAAAATTCGTAAAATCATGAAAGAACATCCTGAAATTACAAAGGCGGGGCTTAAAAATCTAATTCAACAATTGTCTGACCCTATCGCCGTGTTTGAATCTAAAACACAAAAAGGTAGTATTATTGCCATGGTTCAATTAAAGTATCCAGTTAATAATGCTAATGTTATTATTCCGATTAAGCTAGATGCTGATAGTAGTCGCGGTACATATAAGGTTAATGTTATAACTAGTACATATGCAAAATATAATATGAAGTCTTTATCTCCTTCTATAAGTTGGTATAAAAATAAATTAGAAGGAAAAGAAGAAAAAGCGTTGTATTTGAATGCAAAAAAAATCACCGATTGGTATTCGGTCAACCGGCTCCAATTGCCATCGACGGAATACCACATCAGTGATTTCTTTACGTACACTATACCAAATGAAGAAGATTTACGCAAGTTAAAAGAGGAAAATTCTTCTTATTATCAATCCGTACGGGGCGTAACATCTATGTACGATGATGGAAGAAAGTTAGTAGAACTCTTTGATAGTGCTAATTTCTCTACGTTTGTACATGAATCAGGCCATGTGTTTTTAGAAGATTTACGCATGTTGGCCAACATGGAAGGTGCACCTAGAGAGGTGGTAAGTGATTGGGAAGCCATCAAGACATGGACGGGGTACCAGGAAGGGGCGGATGCCGATACAAACCGTACCGCACATGAAAGATTTGCCCAAGGATTTGAAGCTTATGTCCGTGATGGTTCGGCACCGACGAAATCATTGCAACGAGCCTTTAGACAGTTTGCTAAATGGCTTACTAAATTGTATCAAAAGGTATCCATGCTAGGTGGTTTGCCACCGAAAGAAATTCGCGAAGTGATGGATCGTATGTTGGCCACGGAACAAGATATTGAATCGTGGGCGAACGAACGAGAGGTAGAGCGTTTAGAAACAAATGACCATATGCAGAACTTGTCGGAACAAGAACAGGCGTTATTGCATGATAAAGTCGCTAGTATCAAAGAACGCGCCAAAGAAAAAGTGCGGGCTGAATACATGAAAGAAATGGAAGAGCAAAAGAAAGTTCCTTGGGAAGAGGTAAAAGGTGAAGCACAGGCACGCATTGAAAAGGGATTAGTTGAACGGTATCCGATTTATCGAGAGCGAGCTAGGTATGAAGCATTCGGGATTGATGCGTTGATACATACAAATCATCCAACCTTAGAATCTTTAGAAGAGGCAGAAGAAACAGAAGGTATTGGCAAATGGCATGTGGTGGTTAATGAACAACTGCACGCAGCGGAAGAAAGCTATCAATCGTCGGATAGAAGTGCCATGGATAATGCAGATATGGCGGAGAAATGGTTACTTACACACCAAGCAGAACAACGCTTGCGCATGGCAGAAGCCGACATGATTAAGGACGAAATCCGAAAGGCGTGTGCTAGACATTATCGGGCGTTGGCCATACTGCAACGTATTGATACAGAAGGTGATGTAGAACAGCAAGTTACACAAGGACTTCATGAACTTACGGAGCGAGAGCGTAAACGCATTGAAAAGGGGTTGGCGAAAGAAGCAGACAAAAAGGATGCGTTGATTGCTAAGCTTCAAAGTAGGGTACAAGATATGAGCCGTTTACGAGATATGCATACGGAAAGTTTACATGTGGCCATGGGGAAAGCAAAAAACAAACTAGCAGGTTTGACGGTAAGTCAATCCACGAAGTATAAGCGCTTTGTTCGTGAGTCGGTAACAGCTGGTAAGCACGCGGACATCGCTTTTAGTAAAGGGCAACTCGATGTGGCGTACCAACTTAAACAAGAACAATTGATGAAAACGGCCATGGCTCGTGTTGCCTTTGAAATTCATCAAGAAATGGATAAGGAACGGACGAAACTTGTACAGCAGTTACAACGCATTAGTAGCAGTAAAAGCACGGTGAAACTAGAGCCACAAGCTCGGTATTGGTACCAGCATATGATGTATCAGTTAGGAATGTCTACCCGTGATGGTATATTGCCTGCTGATGGACAGTTTGATATCGCTTCTGTGTATGCTGTGCTAGATGCAGATACGTTATTGTCGGATACGAATACAAAAGAAATCGTGCCACCTTCTGTATATACTGTGTGGGCTAGTAAAGAGCCAATACCTTATCACCAGTTATCTGTAGCGGATGTTAGAGATATTGTTGAAATCATGCATGCTATTTACCACAATGGCAGAACAGATTATAAGGGGGTGACGATTAAAGACGATACGGGGCAATCCATTTCTATTGATCAGGCAGCACAAGAGCTAGTAGAGCAACTTGAAAAAACGATGGGTGGTATTCCAGATCAAGATTTGCTGGATAAGCTTACCAGTGAAACGTGGAAGACGAAAGTATCGCACAGCATATCGGGTAATATGCTTGAACTTGCCAAAGTTGAAAGTATACTGAATCGTTGTGATGGTGGCGTAGCTGGAGGCAGTGTATGGTACCGTTATATATATGAACCGATTAATCGGGCCACGAATGAGGCTAAAAAGCGTACAGAAATAGCCATGAAGTGGTTATCTTTGGCGATTAGTCAAAGTTATTCTCCAAAAGAATTATTTGAGATTCGCAATGTACGACGATATACACTTGGTGATGTTAGAAATTTAACGAAGGAACAAATTATTACGGCAGCACTTAACTGGGGCACGGAAGCGAATCGCCAGCGCGTTCTTGAAACGTTTAGTGCGACGGAGGTAGAAGTCGAAAAAATATTCTCCAACGTACTAACGGACACAGACTGGAACTTTATTGAATCGACGTGGAATCATATTAATTCGTACTTTGACGAGCGTAACCAAGTACAAGAACGGTTATATGGTACACCGATGAAGAAAGAAGAAGGCGTTGCGTTTACGATTGCAGGACGTAAGATTCAAGGTCAGTATTACCCAATTGTATATGATCCTAGACTGGACAATAAGTCCTCCGACTATGCGATAGAGGATGTGATTAAGTCACAGATGAGTTCTAATGCAGTTATGGGAATGGGCCTTAGCGCCACTAAGAAACGATTGACCACCGTTAAGGGTAAGAAACTTATGCTCTCTCTTGATGTCATTCCGAGTGCTATTACGGAATCCATCAACCACATTGCCATGCGTGAAGCTGTTACTGACGTTAATAAATTGATCCAACACCATGAGGTGGAGCGTGCAATCGTACAAACACTGGGTCGAGATGCACACCAGTATATAAAACAGTGGGTGAGGGATAATTGGCAAACTGAAATCAGTAAGACCAGCCGTTGGGATAGAACATTGTCGACGCTGCGTAAAAACTCTACGATGGCGGTTATGGCATACCGTACATCTACGGCTTTATTGAACGTATTGAATATCATTCCTGCTATGCATAAAATGGGGGCCATCAATACGTTGTCTGCGGTTAAGTCGTTTTACTTTGGCGGACCGATTACTAACAGACGATTTGTTATGAGTAAGTCGCTATTTCTTCGTGAACGGATTCAGAATCTCGACAAGGATATGAAAAATGGAATGAAAATTGATGGAACATCTCCATTTTCTACGGGCGGTGCTATTGATGAAACAATGTGGCGAACACAGAAAATGCAAGAAGAAATTAATCGATACGGGTACTTTTTCATTACGGAAACTGACCTCATGTTGTCTATGCCGATATGGATGCACGAGTATGAAAGCAAGAAAGCGGAACTGGTTGGTAAGTCGGGATATAGTCCTGAAGAAATAGAAAATAGGGCGATTGAAGCAGGTGACCGTATGGTCCGTTCTATCTTTGGCAGCGGTGACACAAAAGACCAAGCAGGTGTGCAGCGTAAGAATCATTCACTTGTCGGTATATTCACGCCGTTTTATAGCTATTCTAGTACTGTGTTTAATGCACTGTTAGAAGCTGGATGGCTTGCTAAAGATAGTGGCAATTGGTGGAAACTGGCACATGCATTTCTATTTTGGATTGTGTTACAGTCTGTTGCAGAAGCGTTACTTCGTAGTTTGTGGGATAACGACAAGGACACGCTTAAAACCATCGCCAAGAAATCAGTCAGTGCGATTGGTTCTGCTACGGTGCAAGGGTTCCCTATCGTGCGTGATATATTAGGCGCTGCAGGGGGAGCGATTACGGGCGATACGATAACGAATCGAGGCAGTGAAGTTGTGGCGTTGTCAATGACGTCTAAGCTTACAAAGGCACTGGGCGACGCTTTACTTCGTCAAGACAAAGTGAGTGCTACAGATATTGGTAGAAGTGCATCGGAAGTGGTCAATCGCCTAATACCAGGTGGATTTAGTGACACGCTTACCGATGGAGCATGGACAATGGCCAAATGGTTACTGACGGATACAGATGCTACGATATTAGATATGGCCACGGCAGTGATCATGGATAAAAAAATCCGTACTCGTAAAGAACAAAAGAAATACGATGTGTATATAAAACGTCACGAACATACAAATAAATGAGGGTTCATGCGGTGAATCCTCATTTTTAATGAAAGGAGATTAGATTAGTATGGTAGGTAGTGAAAATACGTATATTCAATTTAAAGGGGATGGACATACTACAGTGTTTGAGTATCCCTATGATGTCGCTCCTAAGAGCGAGTTAAAAGCGTTATATGTAGACACATCAGGAAGGGCGAAAGATGTAACGGATAATATAACGATAGAAGGGCGTAAGGTTACCTACCCACGACGGGGTGATGCTATGCCAACGGGAGGCTTGCTTGTTGTATATCGAGATACGGAGATTACACAGACAATGGACTTTCCCGACAAATACCCGTACGACAATATCGAAACCGAATTTGATTACATCACACGTATATTACAAGAATTAGATGCGAAACTAGATCGTAGCCTACAAGTCCCAATCCATTCTCCACATAGAAATCTAACCATACCAGACAGCAAAGAAAGAGCCTTTATTGGCTGGTCTAACACGGGCGAAGAACTAACAACATACCCAGTGGCCAACTTCGAGAATATGACGAAAACGGTAAAAGATGGGTATGACTATGTAAAGGGAACTAAGGCAAAGTTTGACGGTGATTTACTTACTATAAAATCAGATTAAGACGATAGAGACGAGTAAGAAATTGATTGAAGGTTTTGTTGCTAGTGCAAAAAAATGTGTTACACAAGTAGAGGCCTTTAATAAAGACTTGTCAAAAGATAAGGCAGATATTAACAATCAGATAGATATGATTCATGGCGTATTTGAAGAAATAAAAAAAATACGTACGGCTGTTGAAGTGATTAATAGTACAGTAACCGATAATAAATTACTTACCGATGCGAACGTTACTACCAGTAAACAAGCTAGTGAGATAGCATTACACTGTAAGAATGCAATTCATGACGTATTAGCACAAGTAACGGAGGTTAAGAGGGCAATCGATAACCGTACGCAGAGTATTATTGAGAGTATCGCCAAAGTTAGTAAAGGTGTCGACGAAGCAACAAATCAAGCATTACTGGAGAAAGGTTATGCAGAAAAAGCTAGAGACATTGCAGGCGGTGATTATGTAACACATGCAGAATTTACAAATGTGTTAAAAGATAAAGCTGATAAAGGGGAATTTGCATCGGTAGAGTATGTAGAAGGTGCTGTTGCTAATGTGGTAGATTCTGCACCCGAAACGCTAAATACACTGAAAGAATTAAGCAAAGCACTGAATGATGACCCTAATTTTGCAACTACTATATCGACGCAATTAGGCAATAAGGCAAATGCTACTGATGTGTATAATAAGTCGTATATTGATTCAGAATTACATAAAAGAGATATACAGCTTGAGACGATGGGAAAAGAAAAAATTAAAACAACTACTGGTTCTGAGTATGCGGTAGGATCTACTAGCTATATTACTCGTGATATAAATGATTTTACAACAGAGGGGTTTTACAGTATTTCTGCAGATAGTCCAACCACACATTCCCCTTCATATGGTAATCCAGCCCGTTTACTTGTATTAAACCAGACGATACAATCTAGTATGAATAGTGGCTATATAGGGCAATTAGCTTTTGAAGGAATTTACAAAGGCATATGGTATCGCTATAAAAGTATGGTAGATACCAAGTGGGGCAAATGGGATAAACTGGTATTCAAAAGTGATTTAGACAACTTAAAAAACGGTATAGATAGTAGAGTAAAAATGATAGATGAGATGTTTCAAAATAAAGGACTGGAACATCTCGTAACTCAAGAAATTGAAAGAATTAAAAGTGAAATAATGAAGAATATAAGAATACCAACTATACCAGACATGGACTTAATTTTTGATGGGCGTAAGTATAACAGTAAGAAAGGCGCATTAAATAAAAAAATTTATTTTACAGCCCCATGGGATGAGTATGATATCTTATACGTATTTTATACTCTTGAAAACAGTGGAACCGTATCGATGTCTATAGTTCAATCATCAATTATAAAGAATCTTCTAAATATTGCACGTGAGATGGACTTGCATATGGCATGCATTATGGATAATGTGTGCGGAATAAGCACTGAAACCTTAAGTACGGTGTGGGATGTAGTTTATGGTCATGCAGGTATCTTATACATCTATGGCTACAAGCAGAGGGGGGGGGCAAGTGATACCTAAAGAGGAACACAAGGTAGCACCTAAAGAGATAGAACGACCTAAAACACAAGAAAACCCAGAACCACCTAAAAAGACAAAAGAAGAACTAAGACAAGAAGCAATAGCAGAATGTGAGGCGGAAGACCCAGAATTTACGGAAAATAACCCAGGATATTGTGAAAGACATGTAAGAGTGCCTTAAAATAAAAATAGGAGATAGTAAATAAAAAAGAGCCTACAAGGCTCTTTATATGTTATAATCTATACGAGATAGTAAGTGAGTTAGGTTCATCACGTAGGTGGTGATACTATGAGCGTGTATGAAGCGTTATTACTAATGATAGCTTTTGCAAAACTTGTAGTCATGATTCTGAAATAGAAAAATGACCTAATGTAATAAACACTAGGCCATTTCCCAAGAATACATATTATTTTTGAGATGAGCCTAGCGTTTCCGACACTTGCTATCTCTTTACATTTATTATAGCACATACGGTCAAGACATCGAGGGATGTCTTTTTTTTTAGTGCAGATGTAAAGCTGTATAAATTAGAGTAAAAATAAAATGGAGGGTAACTATGAATCAATCTACAGTTGAGTTCTTAACATTTGCTATTACTGTAGCAAGTTTGGTAGGCTCGTGGATTTATTATTTTAGCAAGATTGGAGTAACGTTGCAGCTGATTAAAGAAGAAATCAAAGAAATCAAAGAAGAAATAAAAAAATCGCAAGATGATCGTGCGTATTTTAAAAGTGAATTAGCTGCACATCATGAAGCGATTAAGTCTGCACACAAACGCATTGATGCATTAGAAGTAACAGGACGGTGATACAATGAATGTTATTAGAATGTTATTATACGAAAATGGTGAGATGTCACTTACTAGAACGCTAGCTGTCATAGGATGGCTAGCGTTTTTAGTTGTCAGTATTTATTTAGTTCTTATGCATACGGGTTGGCAAAATTATGAAACCTTTGCAAGCCTGACAGGCGGTGGCGGTGCTGCTACACAAATTGCAAATAAGTTTATAAATAGCAAATATAACAGCCAAGCTGGTGGGTATGAGCAGAATACAAAATAAGGAGGAATCACAATGAAAGTATTTATTAATCCAGGACATGATCGTACTTATGATAGCGGTGCAGTAAACCCTAACACTGGCATGCGTGAAGCTGATGTAGTAGCGGAGATTGGAGAAAGATTAAAAGGGTACTTAGAAGCGGTTGGAATTGAAACGGAAATGCTTCAATCAGATAACCTGTACTATGATAGTAACTATAGCGATAGAAGCATACCTGTGTGTGAAGCTGCCAATAATAGCGGTGCAGATATATTTGTAAGCATACATTGTAATTCAGTCAACAGAACCGCGAGAGGAACAGAGACATTTGTATATAGTTGGGGCGGAGCTTCTACTGTATTGGCTAATTGCGTACAGAATCAAATTTTAAATGCATTGGGAACTATTGATAGGGGTATTAAAGTTCGCAATGATTTAATTGTACTAAAACGCACAAATATGCCAGCAATTTTGGTTGAAACAGCATTCATTGATAATGATAGTGATGCAGAATTACTAACCAATCATAGAGATGATTTCGCGGCGGCCATTGCTCGTGGTATAACTGACTTTCAAAACAACAGGGGGTAACTATGTATGACACAATCAAAAAGCTTATTCATATTTATTACATTATTATTACTATCTGCGTTATCGTGTGTATCGTCGCTTGCATATTGTGCTACGCCACAAAATCAGCAAATCACGTTGACACAAGAGGAATACAGAACGCTCAACAAGAACTTGTTACAGTTAGACGAGAACAATCAAAAGCTAGCGAGCAAAATAGAAATGCTAGAGAATCAATCACAGATAGCATTGATCTCAACGAACGAGCAAGCGAAGCAATTACAAGTAGCGAAGAATACAATCAACGAACAGAACAAGCAATTACAACTAGCAAATCAGAACTTGCAGAAGCAGCAAGAATCATTAATGAGAACGCAAAACTCATTAGCGAAAGCCGAGATATACTTAGAACAGCAAAAGAAAGAGCTGGAGCGAGCGAATAAAGAACGTCGCACCAGTAAATTACTTAATGTTTTACTGGGTGGAGCAGTCATATATCTTGCTGTAAAGAATTAGCACGATTAATATATAGGAAAGCAGGATATATTAAAGGTTAATATATATACTGTAAGAGGACAAATAGGAATAAAATATAGTGTAGATACTTAATAAAAAATCTTAGAAAAAAAAGAATCAGAAAATTAGTAAACTGGATGTGGTTGGCATAAAAATATATCTTGTTGCACACTTGTTGCTACCCAAAACATTGATAAACCATTATTTCATCGGGGTTTACTGGTTGCCAGCTGAATAATTAATTACAAATTAAGAACCCAGTAACTAGCATGGTTACTGGGTTCTTTTGCTACCTTAATAGAGTTAAAGAAACATGCGATTATTTTCCTCTTTCGGAGGTATAGGAGAAAACCTGTTATTTTGAATACCGATGGAACTAGGAAATACCTAGCTCTATCTGTATTTTAGAGTTATAGGACAAGACGATGCTCACTATTTGGATAGGTTTATCCGTATTGATACATCATAGTTGTGAGTGACTGTAATAGCCATGTATATTCTGTAACTAGTTAGAGAATTAGAGTAACTCATTCTCTTATGATTGACGGTCGTAGATAATCTTCTTATAATAGATAAGATGAGTTATTATATAATATAGATTAGGAGAGTATATGAGATTACGAAGAAAACCTTGGATTGATGAGGCTATTTTGGAATATGCACCGTATACCATTATGGAAAACCATGAAATACATAAGGGGCATTGGCGTGATTTATTTAAGGACCCATCAAAACCTTTGTATATGGAGTTGGGTACTGGCAAGGGACGATTTATTGCGGGCATGGCACAGGCACATCCGGAATCTAACTTTATTGGTTTTGAAGTGAAAATAGGTGTTATGTATTATGCGGCTCAAAAATTATTTGAACAGCATATGGATAATGCTAAAGTTTCATTATTTGATATTGCCGGTATTGAGGATATTGTAGCACCTAATGAAGTGGATCGATTTTATATTAACTTTTGTGATCCTTGGCCAAAGGCAAAGCATGCTAAACGACGATTAACGTATCATACTTTTTTAGAACGATATGCTCGTTTGTTAAAGGATGATGGAGAAATTCATTTTAAAACTGATAATGAAGGGTTATTTATGTTTTCTCTTGAAGAATTTAAGACCTGTGGTTGGACACTGAAGAATGTTACTTATGATTTGCATGCTACTGATATGCCTAATATACGAACTGAGTATGAAGAAAAATTTAGTGGAAAAGGACAACCTATTTTCAGATTAGAGGCCATTAAACCAAAGGAGGTTTAATGTATGAAACGCAAAAAACGACGACATAACGTATGGTGGCGTAGTATTTTTAAAAATGATGCACAAGGGATGCTTACTTTTATAGTGCTATTAATTATTATTGGCAGTATTAATGTGTATAGTGCTACTTTTGTAGAAGCGACTTTATCGGGTAGTTCCATGGGAGGATTTTTCGGTAAGCATCTAGGAATCTTAATCGTTTGTGGATTAGCAGGTATTGGGGCCTATCGTATGGACTACCGTCGGCTTCAAAATCAACGATTTAACTATATAGTCATGGGGATTATATTGTTTTTGCTGGTAGCCGTATTCCTTATAGGTGATGTTGTTAATGGAGCTAGGCGATGGATTTCGATTGGGTCTATGTCTATGCAACCATCAGAATTTGCAAAACTTGGTGCTATTATTTGGACTGCCACAGGATTATTGAAGTATAAATGGAAGGATTTACCAGTACGAAAGAAAAGAACCATGACAGGTAGGCGTAGCCCTAGTATGGGTAATGGTATTCAGCGACTATTCCAATATATATGGCATACAGTCACCTACTTAGCTCCTTTAATGTCGGTGCCGATGGTGTTTTTTGTAGCCACATTATTGCAACCAGATATGGGTACAGCAGTATTAATTTTATTTTTCCCTTTCGTGCTGATTGTTATAGCAGGACTTAATCGAACCGTTACCCTTTCCTTATTTGGTATGGGGGCGGTAGGTGCTTTTCTACTAGCGATTATACAACCGTATCGTCTTGATCGTCTGCGATCACTATTTGATCCTTGGTCGTATGCACAGGAAGGTGGTTATCAAACGGTTCAAGGTTTATTGGCTATCGGCTCAGGGGGACTATGGGGGCAAGGCTTTACTCATGGGACTTCACAATATTTTTACTTGCCTGAAGCACATACGGATTTTGCTTTTGCTGTGTGGGCACAAGAAACTGGATTTATAGGGTCATTGGTGGTTGTTTTCTGTGTGTATATGTTCTTTCGGATTGGATTTCACATTGCCAAACAGTCACGGGATTATTTGGGATCATTATTGGCGACAGGCATTACGTTGTTGATAGGATTTCAAGCAGTGTTCAACATGTTTATGGTATGTGGATGTCTTCCTGTTACAGGTGTTCCATTACCATTTATTAGCTATGGCGGATCGTCTATGCTATTAAACCTAGTGGCTGTTGGTATATTAGCAAATATTGCTAAACGTAATGAAGCAGGTGTAAAATCAATAGGGACACATGCTGCGATGCCGTCATTGCGCGAAGAAACACAAAGTCGTTTTAAAATTCATTCTAGTAAGGGAGAGTCACATGAATAATTTTATTGATGTATCAGAAAGACCAGCACTAGGTCGTATGTTGCCATTGAGTTTACAGCATTTATTTGCTATGTTTGGGTCAACTGTATTGGTACCATTTTTATTGAAAGTAGATCCATCTACAGCATTGTTTATGAATGGCATTGGTACCTTACTCTATTTGTTAATTTGTAAAGGAAAAATCCCCGCTTATTTAGGGTCTAGTTTCGCTTTTATTGCACCAGTTAGCGCCGTATTGGCTAGTGGACTAGGATATGGGGCAGCGAAAGGTGCATTCATTGTATTTGGTGCATCTTTTGTTATTTTATCAATTTTAGTTCGCTATATAGGTGTAAAGTGGATTGATGTTCTATTTCCACCAGCAGCTATGGGCGCCATTATCGCCGTTATTGGATTAGAATTAGCACCAGTAGCGATGGATATGGCAGCTATTACAGGGCATTCTTGGGAAAATCTTGGCATGACACAGGCACAAGCGTTGACCTTATCTATGTTTAGCTTGATTGTAACCTTATTAGGAACAGTTGTATTCAGAGGATTTATGGTTGTGATTCCTGTATTAATCGGGGTTATAGCAGGTTATATATTAGCCGCCTTTATGGGTGTAGTAGACGTAAACAGTATTGCTACTGCTCCTTGGATTGCTCTTCCTACATTTTATGAAATGCCTGTATTCAATATTAATGCCATTGCTATGATTATGCCTGCATTATTCGTCGTATTTGCTGAACATGTAGGACATTTGGTCGTAACTAGTAATATTGTGGGTCGCGATTTAATGAAAGATCCCGGCTTGCAACGCTCATTATTAGGTGATGGGCTGGCTAATATTTTATCCGGTTGCTTTGGAGCTACGCCTAATACAACATACGGTGAAAATATTGGAGTTATGGCAATTACTCGTGTATACAGTGTGTATGTAATTGCTGGGGCCGCCATTTTAGCTATTTTGGTATCTTTCGTAGGTAAGATTTCTGCGTTAATCCATGCGATTCCAGTACCAGTTATGGGTGGTGTTAGCATTTTATTATTTGGTATTATTGCCTCTTCTGGACTTCGCATGTTGGTAGAAAGAAAGGTAGATTATACAAAATCAACAAATTTAATGCTAACTGCAGTTACATTAATTGTCGGTGTTAGTGGTGCCAGTGTTACACTAGGCCCTGTTACCCTACGGGGAATGGGATTAGCTACCGTAGTGGCTATGGTGATTAGTTTAGTATTTGTTATATTGAAAAAAACTGGAATCGGCAACAGTGAACTTAGGTAAGGATTTTTATAAATAATTACGATAGAGGTAGACGCTCTGTTGGGAAATAGTAATTACAAAACTAGTAGGATGACAATGCCTACTAGTTTTTTTATATCTTTGAGGCGTTGAGATTTTGGGATAATTCGAAATAATTCATCATGGATTATGTAGGGTGGATAGAATTAGTTATATAAAATAGCTTAATTATAAAATGAAATTGAACACATAAAAAATCCATAGTGAACCTTGTGTT
>NZ_CAMUMS010000009.1:0-116817 GCF_947090115.1 Veillonella montpellierensis | reverse complement strand
TTGACGCTACTGCTGTCAATTGGGATAGGTTGACTGCATCATGATCGCCTGTCCCATTAGCAACATCCGTAATGGTAGCGCCACCAACAGAGATAGTACCCGGTTTGGTTTCTTCTTTTCCACCGTCTCCTACAGTTTTTGTACCACTCGTAATGGTGAGTGTCGTACCTCCATTGGAGATAGTTAAATTATCTGTACCGCCTTTACCTGCAATCGATGTAATACCTTGTAAGTTAGACGCTAATTGTACCTTGAGTGCACCATCTACATGATTCACACCAATGTTCTTGTCCGTTAAGGTATCTTTAGTAGCACCACCAATGATCTTCAACGTACTATTGAGTTTCTTTGTGATCACATTCGTAGTACCAGTAGCATCGTCACCAGCATATTTCATGCCATCATCCATAGTGGCTACTTCATGTTTGACCGGTTTCTTTGTATCTGGATGCTGAGGGTCTACTTCTTGTGTTTCGTAAATGATGCGTGTCATGCCATCTTTGCCATCTACGCCATTTACACCCTTATCGCCTTTTATGGTAAGGCCGTTAGCACCATTTTTGCCTGCAAGACCAATGGATCCATCTGCACCATGAATCGTTACCGATGACCCATCTTTACCATGTACGCCGATGGTACCATCGGAACCTTTTTCACCTTTTTCACCGACGATGATTTCAGGATCTTTACCTGGTGTACCTGATTTGCCAGCTTCGCCTTTTACGGTCAAGGTAGTGGTGGTAACAGATTTCGATGTTAAGTCTTTATTAAGTTTCACCGTTACTGTCGTATTCCCATCAGCGCCTTGCTCAATCGAGGTGAGTACGTTTTTACCATCGTACTGTTTGTCTTCCGCAGAGGCATTATCTGGTATATCTGCCGTACCTTGAATGGTAACGGTAGACCCTAGTTGGTTGGTCTTAGGCTCACCAACATTGGCATTGAATACAAGTCCTTTTTGTGTAGCTTGCGTTACGGCTTGCGTAATGCTGTCATCAGCAGCCTGTTTAAGATCAGATACGTTCACCGCTGCGGTAGGGTGATTGTTCTTTTTCGCAGCTTCCTTCAAGCGGTCTAGGAATGTTGGTTTCGCATTCCCCTCAATCGTAGTGCCAGCAATGGCCGATCCTACGTTATTCAAGATGGTCTTCCCATCGGTTCTCGATGTATCCGCCGCTTGAATCCGCGTTTCCACTTGGTCTTTCGGTACTTCTACGTTTTTATCTGTATAGAATTTACCATCTGCACCAATGTGTAGTTTATGGCCTTCTTTATTTGTATAGACAACTGGTAATTGTGCTCCATCAACAACGCCTTGTTTGTTCACATTCACCGTGTACGCATGATTACCATTAGTTTCTGTATCGCTAACGGTAACAAGATTTGTATCGCCCGACGCTACGGTGGTTACCGTATTCGTATCAGTTCCTTTCGGTGCGCTAATGGTGATAACACCTTGCTTTTGCGTTACACTCACCCCATCACTGCCTTCGATGGCAATGCGTTTCGTTTCACCATCTACACCTGTTGCTTGTGCTTCTACCTTGGTATACGTCTCTCCATTTTTAACCGCAAGACCCCATTGATCGGCTTGTTTTGCCAAGGCACTGTCATCGAATTTCAAGGTGACATCAGTGCCTTTCGCCGAAGTGGTGATGTACGTATCATCGCCTTTGATGTTGAACTTAACATTCCCATCTTTTAGCGATTGTGCCGTTGTACTCTGATTGCTATCGGCACCAAGAGCAATGGTATGTGCCACTTGTCCTTGTATGGTAGTTACATCCGAAGCTTTTGCTACCCCTGCTATGGTTACCGTTTGTGCATGCGATGCATCCGTATCGGCAGGATTTTTTACAATCAACTTAACTGTATTGTCATCATTTACCGCATAGCTACCATCTGTATTGTTATTCGGATTTGCCACAAGTCGATAGTCTGTACTAGATTTGTTTGCAATTTCAGCGGATATCGTTTTCAACTGATCTTCTGTGACGGCACGACCTGATACAAAGGTTGGACTTGTTACATTCCAGTCTTTGTTATCTAATCCTGTGACAAAGTTACCAGGGGTTTCCTTTGCTCCCTGTGCTGGTGTGGTGCCATTGGCACTAGGGGTAACGGATTGATGACCTACAACTACACCAGCTGCATCAACTTTACCTGGCGTAATCGTAGTAGTCGTATCTCCTTGTTTAACTTCTACCTTTGATAAGTCTGTAACTTCATCATGCAAACTGTAGGTAAAGTTTTTTCCATCTTGCTTAATGGCAAGATTTTTACCAGCTTTAAAGGTTACCGTATTATCATTAGTAACACGCTCAACAGTAGCTTGTGTATCCGTAACACGTGTGCCACCATCCACATCGGACGTAACATTCCAACCTAAGTTTTCTTTTAAATCTTTGGCAGTCATGTTCAAATCATATACATTGACCACACCAGTTGGAGCTATTTTTGCCGCCTCTTTTAGTTTATCTGTATAGGTAGCATTGCCGCCACTAGAAGCTGGTACTTTATTGATACTCGATCCTACATTCGATAATGTAGGAGCCGTCGCCATAGACGAGGTCGTACTTCCCGCTCCATCTACAAGGCGTGTCCGTACATCAGTAACTGGTTTATCTACACCAGTCTGTGGATGTTCATTTGTATAAAATTTGCCATCTGTATGTTTATACACACGATTACCACTAGCATCAGTATACACTACGGGAATGGTATTAATAATTTCTTTACCACTAATCGTTACTGTACTACCCTTAGCAGTAACAGAAATTCCATCAGCCCCTACAAGATCAACGCGTTTATTGGTTGTGCTTGGCGTCACACTATGTATAGTGTCGCTAGAGTCTTTAGCCCCCAAATTCCATGTAATAGCATCTAGCTGCGATTTATTAACTGCATCGCTACCGTTTACCCCGGCCTTCAGATTCGTAATCGGCTTATTATTCATATCAATGTTGGCATAAGAAATAGACGGACCTGCCTCATCAGTTGCAGTATCACCATTATATTTATAAGTGTTAAAGCTTCTAGATTTTAAATCTGATTTGAGGCCAAGCAATATTTGTTTACCATGAGCTGCATCATCTCTTGCAAAGGTGCCAATATTATTTGTTTCAAATCGACCAGCACCAGCCCCCCATTTTTCATTAACTGCACTACCTACTATCGCCACTTGTGGACTTGCTTTAGTTGGCGTAACTACGCCATTATTATCGCCTTTGAAAGTCGGTGTAAATACATTACTAAGTGTATTTTTCACAGTATCTGTTAAACCTACAGAAAGGGCATTACCATTCGCACTAGTTACAACATAACCAGATTCTCCTGTTATTTTTAACGCATCTCTATGAACTAGTAAATCACCGGAAGTTTTTCCATCCCCTTCAATCTTAAGGTTTAGTCCTTTCAATTGAGCCACGTTCACTGCATCTGTATCTTCTGTACCAGCAGATACATTCGTAATTTGACGTGTTTTACCTTTCGCTCCTACCGACACAGCTCCTAAGCCCGAAGTAGAGGCAATACCGCCCGCTGTGACAGGACTATAGGTATTTGTTCTACCTTTTGCAGGATCCCATCCGACAACACCTTTTTCCGTATTTGCTACCGATTGACTTCCAAGAGCAACGCCATCATTTATTCCTACTGATGTGCCATCACCGATGGCAATCGAACTAGTACCACTGGCATAGGAATTATTGCCAATAGCAACGGAATTAATAGCCCCCGTACCAGCTTGATAACCAATAGCAACCGTATTATTGCCTACACTTCGTGCGTAACCACCAATCGCTACAGAATTACTCCCCACAGCACCCTCATTATGATAGTTCGAGCTAGTTGCTATACCATGAACTACCTGATTAGAGCCTTCACTTCCATTTGTTGACAAGAAATGTACTGTTGCCGCATTAATTTTATCGATCGTATTTTGTGTTAATCCTACAGAAATCGTATTATTTTCTGCGTTTGTAGTGATATATGTACCGTCACCTTTCACAGTTAGTGTTTGGTCAAATAATCGTACATCCGCTTTCTTCTTATCCGTAGTATTACCAGCAATTTTCAAATTAATCGCTTTTACCTGTGCTACATTTACCGCATCTGTATCTTGCGTACCGCCAGCTACATTCGTAATCTGTCGTGTAGAATTTCCACTGCCCACAGATACTGCACCCAATCCAGAAATTGCTGCGGCCCCATTCGTTATTCCTTGATAATTATTGCGTCGCTTCGTTGCCGGATCCCATGCACGTACACCTGCAGGAGTACTAGCTATCGCAGCTGAACCAAGAGCAACCCCATCGTTAGTGGATACCGTTGCACCTTTACCAATAGCCGTTCCTTGGCTATTGTTGATCGTACTGCCTTGACCGATAGCAACACTATGAGCGGCACCATTTTTTATTTCTGCACCTGTACCGATAGCAACACTTTCTTTAGCATTAACTTTTGTGTTAGTACCCATGGCAATCGCTTCTTTTTGATTCGTATAAGCATATCGTCCGATAGCAATACTATTAGCGCGAATTTTTAAATCACTTGGATTCGTACTATTGTCTTCGACCTTTGCACCAGATCCAATGGCGATAGAATTTTCTCCCAATGTGTTCGCACCAGAGCCAAATGCTATCGCATCGCCACCTTTGGCCGTTGCACTTTTACCAATTGCTACATCTTGATCTCGTTTTGCTAGTGCTCCTGCACCAATCGCCACCGCATTATTACCTGACCATGTTCCATTCCAGGTAGTAGCCTTATCATTGTCATCTGCTTTTGCTACAGCGCCATCACCGATAACAACGGAACTACTACTGTTAGCAGTAGCAAGGCGACCAACAGCAACGGATCCCTCCTTTAACGCATTGCTACGAAATCCGACGGATACAGCATCTTTTGCCGTTTTAGCTGTTCTTGCCTGCGTGCCGATTGCCACCGCGTTCGCATTGCCCGTATATGAAGCGCTACCAATGCTAATGCTATCATTACCATATGCACCTGCGCCATAACCTACGCCAACAGCCGTTTCTCCTATCGCTTTTGCAAAAGGACCTAATGCCATTGCCCACTTGCCACTTGCTTGATCATTATTATAGTTAGAAGAGCGGTCTTCAATATCTATGCCATTTTCTGCGTAGCCCGCCTTCATCTTCGTATTTTCATCGGTCTTGTTTTTACCGCCGTTTTCCTTGCGATTATTATCCACCGACAAGAAATGAGCATCGTAAGACTTCCAATCGCGCAATTGTGCTACGGTAACCACATCATTATCTAACGCACCAGGAGCTACATTCGTAATGCGGCGAAGGGTATGTATTGTTCGTTTAACCCCATCTACATCACTGGTAACTTCTTCGCCACCAACAGATACAATGCCACGATTTAAATCATTTAATTCTTTTAACTTGTCATTAAGTCTTGAGCCTTTTGGTAAGTACGCTGGCACCTTAATGCCATCTTGTTCCTCTAATATGACGGCGCCATGTGCATCGTATTCATATAAATTTTTAGGTTCTAGTATAGGATCATAAGGGTCAACGCCCACTTTCAATTTAGGTGCTAATCCACGGTAATAATCGGTCGACCCATAGCCAAGGACCACATTATTATCGCGATCTGCATGGGCCCCTTTACCAATTACCACTGCTCGGTCCACCATTTGATACGCCCCATGGGCTACGCTACCAGAACTTGCACCGTTCCCCATGACCACGTTATCCTCGCCATAAGCTTTCGATTTCGTTCCGATGGCAATTGAATCTTTCCCTTGTACATGCGACGTATTACCGATGGTAATCGCATTTTCTGAAGCAGAACCAATCGTGGAGTATTGACCAACGGCAACGGAATTTTTAGAATGCGTTGTAATACCATTCCCCATAGCAACAGTGTGAAACGAATTCTGATCCACTTGTACATTGGTACCGATACCAACACTGCCCTGTGCCAAGGTTTGTGATTGAGCACCAATCGCTATCGCTCGTTTCGCACCAGTGCCTACTCGCGCCGTACTTCCCAACGAAACACTATCTTCTGCGCCTTCTTCTACGTTTGAACTATCGCCGATAGCGATGGAACGATTCGCATTTTGCTCTACTCTACTTTTATTACCTAAGGCTACGCTATTTTCAGATAATACGAGCGTGTCTACACCAATACCGGAGGAGTTATCTCCTAACACCGCCGCTCGGTTACCTACAGCGATATTATTCTTTCCATACGTACTAGACAATGTGCCTAACGCAAGGGAGTTTTTATTGAACGCTTGCGCCCCTGTACCAATCGCCACCGATTGAGCCGCTTTTTCCGTAGTATGCGCAAGAGATCCTAAGGCAATGCTAGCATCACCTTTGGTAAAGGCACCTACACCCTGTGCAACACTGGCATTCCCACTGGCCGATGTGTAGTTACCAATAGCGATGGCATTGTCGCCCTCTTTCGCCACATTTTCAATAAAATTATCTGCCACATTCGGATTTTGTATGATATCTTTCGCCACGTCTAAATTTAATGCATTGTGTGTAGAGTCTGCCACATAGGCTTGATTGAGTTTTTTATCCAATAATTTGGATACACCGCCCTGTTCTCGTAAGGCCTTTGCTAATATATGATCGCCGCCCTGTTCACCTGCAGCAGAATTTGCATCGCCTACTAGAGCCGCATAGTCTGGCGAATATACCAATGCTTGTTGGTAGGAGCCGATTCTTGCATTCGATACGTTAATGGCGCCTGTTAATTGTTCTACTTTCTTCGTATCACCCTTCTGTGTAGCAGTAAATAAATCGTGTTCAAGTTGTCTCTTGTTTTCTTGTTCTGCAGATAATTTAGAAAAAGTATCAAGAGTATTCGCGTTTAAACGACTACTCATTCCTTCGATTGTCGAAATCAAGTTGTTACGTGGTCCAAACTTGGTATTGGCAAAGGTGTTATAGCCAATTGCCAAGGAGGATTTTCCCGTTGCCTGTGTATTAAATCCGATTGCATTACTACCGTCTTCATTCGCACCAGAGCGGGCCCCTAGGGCTACAGAAAAATTAGATTTAGAGGTAGATTTAAACCCAATGGCAACATTATCATGCGTATCTGGTGCATACACAAACTTACGAAGTTGATTATCCCAACCTATTGCTTTAGACGCTGAATCTGCGTATTGACCTAGTGCAATAGCTCCAACACCAATTGCTTTAGAGTTCCCCCCTAATGCAATCGCCCCAGCTCCTCGTATAATCGTATCCTCACCACCAGTAATATTACTTTCCTGATAGGTAACGTATCCTCGATTGACTGCTAACTCACCTTGTGCATTGCTACCTGAAAAATATGTCGTTTTCGTTGCTAATGGCTCATGATAGAATAGAGCATACAATTGTCCTAGCGTAAGCTTTAATTCGGCTGGCGTCTTACTCAATATGGTTTCTGTCTTTTTCTTCGTTGTATCGCCATATGTGGCGCCAGGTGCCAGTCCAGCTTGTTCAAACGCCAATCCTAGCAATGAAGGTGGGATGACCGCTTGTACCATGGTAGGCACACTGACCCCAATACTCCCCGTAATCAAGAAGGCAATTACCGCCCCTTTGCTATACCGTCCTTTATCCTTTAATGCCCGTTTTAAAAAACGTTCACATTCCAAGAAAATTTGACTCGATTTCATACAACCTCCATACTACTATCTGTTGTTTATTTACAATACATATCTGTATTAGATAATTCCAATTTTAAAATATCTATTTTATTATTATATCGTAATCATCTAATGATTTTCAATTGTATTCATACTATTTTTATGCGATTTTTTCTTAGTTGTCAAACAGTTCTGATACAGACCCGTAATATGGATGTAGTAAGGATTTTCTATCGATTCATAGGATGGATAACAGAGGATACTGTTTGTGCCACCCTAGTATAGCTACGTGCATATCGTTGATGGCCTCTAAGAAAGTATCAATACATATCCTACCTCTAACCTACCTAATACTAAACGCCACCTGTTTTACGTATGCGAATGGCATCTCTAAAATACTGCTGAATGTATCTAAGCGATACGGGGTAGTAATGATTTGCATCTACGCCTACATCATACCGAAGTATACCGTTTGCACGATTTTCCTCATTATATCGTCCGTCAGAATGAATATGTCCATGCAAATGAATGCTACTATTATGACGACTTCGATTCCATTCCATCAAAGGATAATGCATAAGGACATATTTTAATTTTTCATGATTCAATTCTCGATAATCACAAATATCTTCAAACAAGCTCGTATCATTCTCCACATCATGATTACCACGAATCAAAATTTTACGACCTTTTATTTTCCCAATTAACACATTCGCCTCTGATTCTGGTATGCGATGGGTCACATCACCCAATATGTATAACATGTCATTTGCATGCACTACCGAATTAAAATTGTGAATGATTTCTCGATTCATCGATTCCACATCCTGAAAGGGCCTATTTTGAAATTGTATAACACCTCGATGCCCTAAATGTAAATCACTGGTAAAATATATTTCCATAGTTATAACACCACTTCCCCCATACATCTATCTATAACATATTTTTAAATCTGATTTCATATTCCGAGCTTCTTGTAACCACGTTCGAAACTACATCGCAAAGGATCAACGCTATGTATATGTTTCATACGTTCATTTTGATACGGTACATACTGACTGTCTTCTTTGGCTAACAATATCATATATAATATTATTTCTCTATTTCACTTTCCCATGGTTCATCGGGCTTGACTATCACGACTTAAATTTTCTATTTTCTTAACACACAACAATTTCGGCATGTGTAAGGCTAAATGGTCCGCATACTGCAAAAGTGAGTTATAATAGGCCTAGTATGGCGAAAGCTACAA
Organism: Veillonella montpellierensis; assembly: GCF_947090115.1. Taxonomy (NCBI): domain Bacteria; kingdom Bacillati; phylum Bacillota; class Negativicutes; order Veillonellales; family Veillonellaceae; genus Veillonella; species Veillonella montpellierensis. The sequence goes on along the minus strand of NZ_CAMUMS010000009.1, from coordinate 107,935 downwards.
AAATATGCGCTAATAGATGCAAGTCAAAGCTTCCTATCAACGGGAATTCGTCATCGTTTAAGTGACTTTATATATTCTTTTTGTTTCGTTGTAATGCGCTTACTTTCACGTGCTTTCTGTATTGCCTTATTATGAATCCATGTATCTAAGCGCTGTTCTTCAAAATATTGTATAGTCGCATCCCACTCTTTCGCCAAGGCCGTTGCAAAAAACCAGGCGATCATCATCCGAACGTAATATTCCTCACTCTTAACAGAAAGGGATATTTCCAAATAGGCAGGTTTACAATCATCATCAAGAAAGTAAGACATTAACATCTCAATTCCAAAGCGGATAGTATATTCCTTTTCCGATTTAGACCATTCTTTAATTTTTTCCAACAGTGCTGTTGTATTCTTCTTGAATATCTTAGGAGACATACTATCGCAAACAGCCCAATTATCTACATAAGGCAAAAATTCATCAACCGCATCAATACAGGTATCATAGTCTTTTATTCCAGAAATTAGGAGTCCGTGAAGCATATTTTCATCATAGTATGTATGTGGTAAATCCTTAAGAAATTTTGATGTTTCTGGATCCCCTACAATTCTTTTAGCAAGCTTTCTAGCCTCTGGAACTCTAACCCCTATAAATAGGTTTCTCGGAATATTTGGGACCAATTTTGCCTGAAAATCAGCGTATGAACTATCCTGCAATGCCAATAATTCTTCTTTGATATTCACTTCTGTCACGCTCCATTCGATTTCTATTTATCGCTTACCATGGATTGTATAAGATAGATAGTCTTCATCACTTTGTAAGTCTTTTAATATTTCTAGATAGCTTATCATCTTATCTTTATCTGACAATTCATTTTTGACTCCTTGGTGTTTTTTGCTCCAAGGTCAGCAAATTCTTTCACTTTCTTTTTATCAAATTTACCTTCAATAACTCCAAGTTTTTTTAAGATTTCTTCAAACTTTGAGATTATCTCTTTATTTACACTCACTTTTTGTCTAAGTGGTCTTTCAACTGTCACTTGCTAGTAACCAAATTCTTCATTGGCAAATAGTTTACTCTTGTCATTTTCTTGAAAATTTAGATATAAATTCAAAATTACCAACCCCATCAGTAAAAGAGTTGAACCATTATGAACTTCTACAACGCAAAACCCCATTTCTGTATTTTTCATTTTGGATATAGCATTTAATAGAAATAAAAATTGACCCTCAGAAACATCGGATATCTTTCTAAAGTCGGTCTCTTCATTATGAGTCGTGATGAATCATGTCTTTGATATTCTTTTTTAAATCTCTGTCTGCTCCTTGTCCCATCTTTTCAAAATCAGTATATCCATATTAGCAAATAGATAATTATTTCGTAAAACTATTAAGACTTTTATTTAGCGTATAGTTCATACCCATTTTTGTGTCTTCTAATGTTGCTCCTCCAGCTGCAATCAATGCATTAGCTAGTCCACCTTCTACATAATTTTCTTCCATCCCATCATAGTGTTTATTATTATACTCTTAATGCTGAATAATAGGCTATAATTTGAGCTTGAGCATATTTATCGTGAGCATTTGCATACAATAAGCCTCATAAAATTAGTTTGTTGTAAAATGTGTAACTGACACCTCTCTTATTCATAGTGTAACGAATGAGAGAGAACTGTTACAACTTCACTATATCACTATAAATGCCTGACACTATATAAACACACTGTGGAATAAATTTTTAGTGGGTAGCCTTACAAAAACGCTTAAACTCACAATCTATTTTAGCATTCAATTTCATATTACAATTAACCTACTTCGACTGCTTCTATTTCTTTTACATTTATTTCTTTAGTTAGTAAAACACTAATAATTTCGTGTAATGAGGAGAATTTTCTTCCAGAAATCCAACCTCCTTTTTCAATGTAACCATTTATACAGTACTTACAAAGTTCTATATATACTTGATTATCAGATCTATTGTTATTCTCTATCATATTAAAAATAGTATTATCCAGTTCCCTTGCACAAAACATATCTATATTTGATATTTCATAAAATTTACTATCTATTGTAGGGATTTCTTTATTGAATCCATGTATCCTTATATTCTTTCTTATCTCTGAATTATTTCTTAATTTTTCAATATCTTTAATTTTGTTCCATATGATTTCATGTATAATGATCTTATTGCACTTTAACGCACACTCTTTATCGCCGTAAAAATTATAAATGATTTGTTTATCATTAGGTATTCTGACTTTAATTTTGAATAATAATTCATTAAATACATGGTGCGTTTTTTTTAATCTCACTCCATATATGATATCTATGAATTCTTCTATATATTCCTCGACTTGTTCCATAACTAGCATAGGCCGATTTTTAATTATTTTTATATCATCTAAAAACATTATTTTTTATCCTCCACATCCACTTTGTCAACCCATTCAGCATCACCAGAGCCATTTTTAGTCTGTAGTAGTCAAACATTTGTGACACAGGCTCCTAATGATGTACGTAAAAAGTACTCTGCTATATATTCATTAGATGATGGAAACCCCAACACTTTTTATGCTATGTTATTATATCTACTTGCATACCGTCGATGGACGTTTAAGAAGGTATCGATACATAGATTGTTTGCAACCTACCTATACTAAACGCCACCTTTTTCACGTATTCAAATAGCATCTGCGAAATACTGCTGAATGTATCTAAGCGATACGGGATAATAATGATTTGCATCTACGCCTACATAATATCGAAGTATATCGTTAGCACGATTTTCTTCATTATAGTGTCCATCAGGTTGAATATGCCCATGTAAATGAATGCTACTATTATGACGACTCTGATTCCATTCTTCTTGTAAGCACGCTCGCGCCTCCCATCGCAAAGGATCTCTGCATCCATATTTTCACAGTTCATACATCTATATTTTCATAGTTCATTTTTATATCATACATACTGTGTTTCATAATCGTACCAATAAGCATTTCTGTCTATCGACTATACACTAATTTCTTCTTTTTTTCTCTTCAAATAGGAGACCTCATTTACTATTGCAAACTTTATTCTGCCTGTGCATCAAAGGATTGTTTCACAATTTCCATGATTTGATCTAGTTCATCCTGATGCTCCATAAACAATTCTACATCGCCATTTCCCCAACGTCCTAAACCGGTAATATCCTTACAAATACCGTTAGGATCATTAATCTCTGAAAACTTCATATTAATCGAGATGCGCAATCTTTGTTTCTGAAAAACAATATCAACAAAATTGGTGTCCAGTTTATAGGCAACATACAACTTTTTGTATTCCTTCTTTACCGCTGGAGATAAGTTCATAATGCGCTTATCTAACGACTCGAACAGCATTCTTGTAAAAGCATTCACATCATATGTTTTTAAGGAATATTTCTGCACTATTTTTTCTTCTACTTGATAGGGCACAAGTTCCGCAACTGTTAAAGTTGGATATGGCCAGATAACTTCTGCTTTCTTTGCTAATTCGTTTGCTCTCTCTTGGATATGTTTTTCATTCCACGTATTTTGCAAGACCACATATTTATTAAGTCTAAGTGCACTTTCTTTGAAACCACCCGGCATATCCATCTTTTCCAAGAAAGGCCTGTCACTCATTTCAGAATTATATGCAGTCAAAGTAAGATTGCCAATTGTATGTAAATACTTTTTCTGAACCTTCTGCCACTCGGCGCCAAGATCAGCTTGCCACTCTAACGGAAGATGTTTGTTCTGCGGCATAATATGCTCAATCGTATAATTTTCTATTACAATTGGCGCTTTATTTTCAAAATTTTCCAAACGACTAAGAATATAATTTCTAGCACGCATATTATAAATATCACGGCTTGTAAATGCGCTTTCAAACTTATCGTTATCCGGAAATTCTTTATATGTATCCTGCATCACGAAAAATGCCTTAACAGAATTCATATAATCATCTGGTCTAATATAATTCTTCAGTGTTACAAATGTTTTGTTCATTGAGTTGGTCGGAATCTCACAAATTGCACGTCTCAGAACATAGCTAATGCAAAGCTTCAAAATTTTCTTCAGTTCATCTGATGAAATTAGTTCTTCTACGCAATCATGATGAATTTTCAGCAAGAACGGGTAAGATACTTCCATTCTTAAATCGATAATGTCCTCATACAACTTCTTTAAATCCGTGTCAATATTTCGCTTGAATACAATGTTTGTATAATATTTTGCATATTCAAGCAAATCTTGACATAATTCTCTGATAGTTCCAAATTCACAATTTAAATGATACAATTTAAATTCTTCATATACACGTCCTTGCTTTGGAATACGAGAAAGTTTCATAGTCAAGTAGTGACGGAAGAACCCATCCATTACTGTTCCTTGTGTCTCATACATAAACAACTGTTCCATAGGTCGCCAAAAATGTTCATACACATAGGTTTGTTCCGATGGATCTAATCCCATCAAAACATAGTTACGAATCAAATCAGATGCAGAAAGTTCCTTACCGGTGGAGTTCAAACTTTCAAAAATTGCCTGTGCATCGTCAACAGCACGATCTAATGTGATATTAACAATTTGTAATTTTCCAATTGACTCATATACCTCTGCAAGCTGAATTTCTTTATCAGCCAACTTGCTAGCAAAAAAGCTGTAATTTTCAATCAATCTTGATCTAGTGCCTTCTGCAATTGGCTTTTCCTCAACAAGGCTTATAAGAATATCTCTATCTATTTCAGTCAGCAGTAACTTATATCGTTCATCACCACTTTCATACTCGTTTTTTAGAAGCATATTATCTATACGACGAGCATTGATTGTTGTGTCATTCGGATTCTTGATTGCATAATCGCGTAAAGCTAGAAGAAGCAGTGTTAAGGTAGTCATTCGCTGTTGGCCGTCAATAATCATATATTTCTGAACACCTGTTGGCATTGCCTGTTCAGCAATATTAACAATCGAACCTACAAAATGGCCCACTTTACCTTTTCTCTGCATTTCTACAATATCGTTCCAAAGTCGTTTACACTGATCTATATCCCAGCTGTAGAATCTCTGATACACAGGAATCAAGAATTGCTTATTTCCGTTCAATATCTCATAAATATTGCCTTTACGTGCATCCATATCGCACCTCCATTACTTCTTTTCTCCATAAGAAACCGTATCTTCTGCTACTTTGCTTAGTTCTATTTCAAATACATATGCATAGAGTTTTTCCTCTTTTCGTGATTCCACATTATCCGTCCAAAGCTCACGCTGACTAATTACTGTGCTTATTGCAAAATCATAGTCTCCCAGCGGATACTTATATTTCTTAAGGAGTCGCTTAACCATCTTACGCATCTGCGCTCTAGCAGTTTCTTTCTTCTACCAATCGATAGTGCAATTCTTACGAAGCATTTCTGTAAGTTCTCTTGTCAGAGCAATTAATGCATCATTCTTATAAAAGCCATTTAATTTTTATTTACCGCTTACTGTAGATTTTTCTCATCAATGCCACACACTCCACATGTATGGAGCTCCCCAGTAATATATCTAATGCACGGCATGGATATAGGAACCTCTTTTAACGATAGGAGCAGCTATCCCCAAAATACTTATGATTGGCTATTTACTATTTTTTTTGTTGTACTAATCACTTTGTCTTTATACTTAACTACATCGGCAATCGTTAGCTTTTCAATAGCTCGAATGTAGCGTTCCATATAATCAAAATCAGGTTCGCCATCGGCAGTGACGGGGAGAGTGATTTCACATGTCTTTACTCGTTCCCATGTTGCTTTTTTATCATAAGAAAACTGCTCTCTCGTGATTTTTTCAATACATTTTGTCAAATACAAAAGTATTTCCTCCGAACAAACATCTTTAATAGGTTTTATTAAATATGCATCCCATAAAACAGCTACTGAATGAGGTTGTGCATAGACTTTTCCTGTTGCAACTGCACCATTCTGAATAACATCAATGCACATTTCTTGCGTATTCCATTCAGATTTACGACCATAAAACATAATCCCGTTATCACCTAACTTGGCATTAACTAATGGAACACAAAATTCCTGATTAAAAACAGTTGACGTATCTTTTCGCTTATTAAAATTATCTTTTTTACACTTTGCAAACACACGTTTAAAAATGCTACTAACTACAAATTTCTTAAACCTTAGCGTCCCATTTTCACAATTAGTTTCCAAAGATCCGTTTTCATTACGTGCCGATTTTCTAGAGAGAGAGAGTACTTTCTTGTCTTCATCTGTCAGTTCATAATCATCAAGGTTAGTTACTTTTAGATAAGCCTCCAGCTCCTTGATGCGATCTTCCTCCAGCTCCTTGATGCGATCTTCCATATACTGCCAGTCAATATCATCTACCGTGTATTCGTGATTAGGGTCGGAATGCTCGATGACCGGGAGTTCTACCATCAATTCACGCACTAAAGCTCGATTAAATTTGACAGCATAACTCCATCCAGTACCAGATGCTTTTCTAATGGATGAAATCACATATAAATACCTTTTTTCATTCCAAACTTCATAATTATGTGGGTACATCCCTTGAACATGAGGATAACCAATAAAAGGTTTTGCTTGATAGAACATCGTATCTGCACCTGTTGTGGTATCAGAAAATGTAATTATCTTTCCTTCTTCCGTTGGTTCAAGTCCACAATAGCCACCAATGCCATTATCAGAAGAAGAATTAGACAAAACAGGAGTAACACCTTGAGTTGCAAATAAATCATAATTTTTCAGTTTATATGCCTTTGTTGGATGAATGTCAAACAAATCACCAATTCTAAACTCCTTATTCATCCCACTTCACCTCACCTTTTAGTATGGCACTCACTTTCCACGCTAAATAATCGGCTACTGTTTTCTTGAAATCTTCTTCCGTAGGTGTCGTATCAATCTTTTTATGCTGATTAAATGTCCAATCATCACCATTAAGTGTAATGGTATCTTTTATTACAAGTTCATTTGCTTCGGTATAATAATCAGTTTTTGCCCTTTTACCAAGGCAAATCGCCACAATTTCGTCGTATCTCTCTAGAGCATGGTCAACATTTCGCAAATTCACTTTTTGTGTTGACTTTTTGCGATTTTGTCTTGCATACCCATCTTCACTAAAATCAATGAACGTCACTATGTCATCTGCTTCATGTGGACGATTTACCTGAAATAAATAGATAGCGGTTTGCACAGAAGACTTACCGTTAAATAAATCGGTCGGCATATGGATACTTGTAAGCAATGTATTTTTTTCTAATATTCGTTTAGCATACACATCACCTTGACCGCTACCTGCATTTTCTTGAATTAAAACAGCACCGTAACCTGTTTCCATTTTTGATAAGGCTTCGTCTACAAAGTTAAGGCCTTTACCCGGTGCAGAGTAAGGCGGATTTAATAAGAATACGTTCGCTGGAAAGTTATGCGATTTCATGAAATCAGGTGCTTCCTTATGTGAGTCACCACAAATAATTTGTGAGGAACCATCCCCCATAAGAATCATATTCAGCACGGCTAAAATATAAATATTTCCAAGAATCTCAATACCTAACAGTTGATTTTGCTTAATATTTTGAATCTTACAGTCTAACGCCGTATTATCTTTGATAGTGTTCTTTGCATCATCAATCATTAGTTCCATAGCAGATACAAGAAATCCAGAAGAACCCATACAGGTATCCCATACGAACGAGTCTTTATTGGTTCTGGTAATTCGTGCCATTAAGTTTGTGACAAAACGCGGAGTTAAAACGACATCGTTTTTTTTGTCGTTATCAATCGAAACCCAGTCATTGAGTGAGTTTAGAATTTTACCTGTAAAATCTAAATGAATGTGACTTTCAAGTAGTGGTAAGATCTCTTCTTTCACCTGTTTGTAGACGGATTTAATTACACTTTCGCCATTCACAGGCTTCCAAAGATCCTGCTTTTTAAATACAGGCTTTAAGTAATTATTAACCATCTCAATCTTATCGCTTGGGCATTGCTTTTTTCGTAAGAATGAATTAGTACGATCAAGGATTTTTTTACCATCATTCTCAAACTCATCGTCATTACTATGAAAATCAGTCACCTCAAGCGATTTTACACCTTCTGTCGTAAGTCCTACCATAATCAAACCACAGAAGAAATAAAGTTTATCATTGGTAGAAAGTAAATTTTTAATCGTCGCATCATCATAAATTCTTTGATGAATGTTTTTAATGCTTTGTTCCAGCAACTCTTCTTTATCGCGTTTCAGTTTTTCAAGCTCTTTATCAGTAAGTAAGAGCCTATCCAACAAGTTATATAAAGAATCTATATTTTCACTTTTCATTTGGGAAAATTCAAAATTAAGAATTTCTTTAGGCACTTTACCGTTCTTTTGAGAGACATAATAAGCTTTAAGCTCAGGATTTGCAAGCCTCCCATCTTTTAGTTCCCAGCCATTAATGCCGATTATGATAACTTCGTTATAAGTGCCCTCATCAAGAATCGCCAGTCCATAATGTAAAGCACCATTTACAGCATATTGCTGTACCACACTATGAGGATTTTTCCCTTTACTTATAAGCTCAATATCGCCATCTTTAGTAAGCTTTTCAAGTTTATTTTTAGTCCCTTTGGCTTCAATCATCACTGGAATATCACGACGTGTTCTATTTTGTAAAAGCAATTGTATATCGGGATAATTATTACCAGAGCCACCAGACTTACTGTCTGCCTCTTTTAGTGCTTTAGTAATAGAAGGATTTATTTCTTCGGTCTTACCATAATGTCTAATATTCAATGTATCAAGCTGTGCTTTATAATATTCTTCAACTTTTTCTTCAATACTTGCCATAATTACCTCCTTATATCCATCCTGTACATTCAATCTGTCTCGTCACTACACTTAGACATTAGGCAAACACACTCTACATGACTCGTCATAGGGAACATATCCACTGGTTGAATGAGTTTTGTTACATAGCCGTATTCTTTTAAAATCGCTATATCACGCACCATAGACGCAGGATTACAGGACACATATACCAATCTACTAGGCTGCATGGCTACGGCTGCTAGCAAGACTGGTTCTTTACAGCCTGCCCGAATGGGGTCAAAGACAATCACATCTGGGCGAACGCCTTTTTTATACAGTTGTGGCATTACATCTGCCGCATCACCAACAATAAATTCACAGTTAGAAAAGCCATTCGCCTTGGCATTTGCTCTCGCATCAATAATGGCTGGCTCTACAATTTCAATACCAATAACACGCTTTGCCTGTTTAGCCAATAGTAACGATATCGTTCCCGTTCCACAGTACGCATCGATAACCGTTTCATTACCAGTTAAGTCCGCCAATTCTAAGGCTGTTTGATATAGGACGCGTGTTTGTTCTGGATTCACTTGAAAGAACGAATGAGGTGACAAGGTAAATGTTAAATTATCGATAGTATCCTCAATGGTTTCATTGCCATATAATAAGGTGTTTGTGGGCCCCATAATCACATTTGTCCGTTTAGGATTATAGTTCTGCACAATCGATGTAACCTTTGGCAATCGCTTCCGAATCATCGATACCCATGTATCTGCTTGAGGCAATGTGCTAGTAGCCGTTACTAGTATAATCATCCATGCATCATGACCAATACGTCCAACAATATGTCGCAAAACACCTGTTCCCGTAGTTTCATTATACGGTTCTATCTCTAATTGACATGCAATATCATAGCAAACCTGTGCAATCTGATTATTTTCTTCTCTTTGAATATGACACGACGTACCTTGCACGATATCGTGTGAGCCCGTTGCATAGAATCCCATACGAATTGCATCGATTGTACCGCCTACAGGCATTTGCATTTTATTCCGATAATGCCATGGGCTAGTAGGTCCCAATGTAGGTTGCACTACGTCAGGACACATATGTCCCATACGTTCCACCATATCCTTTACTTTTTGTGTCTTCAAGTCTAATTGGCCATGATAGGAAATATGTTGCAATTGACAGCCCCCACAATTGCCATATATGTCACACATAGGCTCTACTCGTTCTTTACTAGGTTCTATGACACGAATTAACCTCGCCGTGGCATAGTTCTTTTTCACCACTTGAATTTGGCATTCCACCACTTCATGTGGTAAGGCAAACGGTATAAATATAGTAAAGTTATCAATTCTACCTACTCCTTCACCACTAGTCCCCATGCCATGAACAGATACGATATAGGTATGGCCAACAAGCACTGGAGCTGGCAAGTAATTCACCGCCCCAGTGCTTGTACATGTAGATTTACTTTTTTTTGTTTTTTTACGTACTTTCATATGCTTAGTCATGACTTTCACCAATTCTATTTTTATACTTAACAATAGAAGCGAGTAGTAATACTATAATGATGCAAAGCACCTTAATCCATATTTCATACCCCATAATGTAGGGTTGTAACAAAGCATCTTCTATAATCATTTCGCCTGCCACCCAACCTAATAAAGCACCACCGGCATACAGAATAATTGGGAACCGATTAATAATCTTAGCAAATAAAGCGGAACTAAAAATAATGATGGGTACGGTAATCAACATACCTACAATAACAAGTTCTAAATGCCCTTGTGCCGCCGCCACAACGGCTAACACATTATCAATACTCATCATCGCATCAGCCATAACAATTGTGATAATAGCACCACGCAACGAATTTCTAGCTTTAATATCTTTGGTTTCATCGCTATCTGCTAACAGTTGTATAGCAATCCATAACAGTACGAGTCCACCAATAATATGTAGAGCAGGAATAATATGTAAGGCTTCTACTAATACAGTCGCCATCAACAATCGTAAGGCAATGGCACCAAAGGTCCCCCAAAAGATAGCTTTTTTCTGTAAATCTGGATGCAATTTTCCAGCAGCCATACCGATAACAACCGCATTATCTCCTGCTAACAAAATATCAATAATAATGATTTTACCAATAACTAACCACGTGGCGATTTCTAAAAATTCAGTCATACTCTTTCCTCTCTATTCTATCCACTTGTCGCTGTAACATCCACTTACCATAGCCTCGTAAAGAAAGCGTTACACATGTAGTATATATTTATTATATACCATTACGCATAGTATCACTATACGCACAATCTAATGAGCGATGTACTTCTATCGATTATGTCACCTATAGATAGGTATTTATGCTTTTTTCAAACGATTGGTGATGATGGCAGCACCGACCACTAGGATAACACAAGCAATGCTAATGATGGTTTGATACGCCGATAGCATGCTTTCTACAATTGGGTCTTCTAACATCATACCTGCTCCAACCCAAGCTAATATAGCGCCACCTACATATAAAATAACAGGGTACCGTTCAATAAGATCTACAAATAAGGTACTACCCCATACAATGATAGGTACGGTAATCAACATGCCAATGGCTACAAAGGTCATGTGTCCATCCGCAGCGCCTACAACGCCTAGCACATTATCAACACCCATAATACCATCAGCAATAATAATCGTTGTAATAGCTCCTAATAAACTATCTTTTGCTTGTACTGTATGTTCTGAGTTTTGATCTAATAATAGTTTATAGGCTATCCAAAGTAACAACACACCGCCGATCAATCGCAATGCAGGAATCGTATTAATTGCTTCTATAAAAAGAAATGCCATTACCAAGCGCAATAGGATGGCACCAACAGTGCCCCAAAAAATAGCACGTTTTTGATATTTGGGTTGTAAATTTTTAGCCGCCATACCGATAACAATCGCATTATCGCCGGCCAATAAAATATCAATGATTAAAATTTGCAATAATACTAATAACCCGGTTAACGAAAACATTTCCATGTTATATCCTCCATCCATAACTGTGGCGTATCCACTCCCCTACATCGAACATCATCGATAATTTTATTATACCATGATTCATCATGCATCACATATAAAAATGGTATGCCTACAGTAGTTATCCCCTTATCTGTACGGATAAGGGCATCAACATACCCATAGGCATACCTATATATTATTGGTACTGCATTGCTACTCGTTAACGCGCTATGACTGCATACGACAAGACGTTATCATATAATACTTATAGCACCTACGTTAGATGTAAATATCTCCATGCCATACGCTACCTATACGATTCTACTTTTTATGAGCAGTATATTTAATTTCAAAGGCTGTTAAAATACGAGTTAATCGTTCATCAAGAAATGTACCTGCTTGTTGTCTAATAGCATCTGGTACACCATAATAGGCCTCTGCTATACTACCCGTAATAGCTGCAATCGTATCGCTATCACCACCGATAGAAATAGCATTACGAATGGCATCCTCAAAATTTTTGGATTCAAAAAAGGCTGCGAATGCTTGTGGTACACTGCCTTGACAAGAAACATCAAACTTATAGGTATCTCGTATCGCATCTAATGTAAAATCGATAGGATAATAAGCATCATTAATATATGTATATATTTCATCCATACTCTTGCCCGTACGCGCTAAAAATACGGCAACCGCTACCGCTTTGGCCGCTTTAATGCCTTCTGGATGATCGTGCGTCACAGCCGTCACTGTCTGTGCCAGATCCATTACTTCTTCTATCGACTCCCCTACATAACCGCATCCACCGACACGCATAGCTGCACCATTCCCCCAACTATTATACGGCTCTGGTGTTTTACTTTTTAACCATGCTTTAAAACGTTTCCCATAACCTGCACGTGGATATGCGTTACCAAGTTCTTGCATGCTCTTAATGGCATACGATGATAATTCATCATAGTTTTCACAAGCCATTAATGCGTCACAGACAGCTAAGGTCATCACTGTATCATCAGTAAATCGACATCGTTTACCAAAAAAATCAAATTCTTTCGTTTTGATATTGTGCCATTCAAAACGTGACCCCACAATATCACCAATAATTGCACCAATCATAGTATCCCCTCCTTAACATGTAACTAGTATATGAAAAATATGTAAATACTATTATATAAAAACTACTATACTATGTAAATACTAAAACGATACTATATAATTCTTACTTTCAATGCATCATTGAACTTACTAGAATACTTCTCCATATGCCATATGTATTGATAGTAACATGTGTCATACATGTTTGACTACTACAGAGAAAGACACTGTATCAGCATATCAATTCATTGCAGAAATAATTATTTTTTGTTACAATAATATGTATTGTAAGGACTTACTATTGTCATCATTTCTATGTAACAATGTGACAACTAAGTCCTTTTCTTGTTTTTCTATTATCAATCTATTAGAAAGGACTGTATAGCCATAGACTATACAAAATACTTATATATGAAACAAACCTATACGTATCTACAAAAGATCATTCAGTTTTTAAAACTATTTACGCCTATGGCGATTACACAGTTTTCCTTATTGGCTGGATCTTTCGTAGCTTTATTTTTAAGTGGTCAATATAGTACAGCTGATTTAGCCGGTGTATCCATTGGCTATAATATTTGGATTTCTATTTATACAGGGTGCATGGGAATTCTCTTAGGGATTACTCCTATTATATCTCATCTATTAGGAGCTAATAAGTTACAATCTATGCGCACGATTATTCAGCACGGTTTATATGTAGCTACTGCTATGGGAATTTTCCTATTGCTTGTTTGTGGCTTATGTATGGATAATTTTCTAACCTTTTTACATATGGAATATGATGCCTATGTGGTCGCTCTAAAATATTTAGGTGGTATCGCGATTGCTATTCTTCCTTTGCTATGGGTATGTGTTCTTAGAAACACGGTAGATTCTCATGGATACACACACTACTCTATGTATGTCACTGTATTCACTTGTATTATTAATATCATATTTAACTATATTTTTATTGCCGGTCGATTTGGGTTACCTGCACTAGGCGGAATGGGTGCCGGTTTTGCAACCGCTCTTTCCGTATGGCTTAATTTTCTTATCTACTGCGCTATTCTTACATACAATAAAGCCTTTCGCCATTATAAAATTTTCACACACTGGAGCTCACCACAATGGACCTATATTCGAGAACAATTAAAAATGGGTATCCCCATCGGCATATCTATTTTCATGGAAGTAAGTATTTTTTCTATTGCTGGTCTCCTCATGGTTCATTTTGGCACTAATTATGTTGCTGCTCATCAAGCTGCGTTAGGATTTACTAATTTATTTTACTGTTTTCCTTTAAGTATTAGCATGGCTTCTACGATTGCCGTTGCCTTTGAATTAGGCGCCAATCGGCCTAAAGACGCCTTGCACTACTCCTATGTAGCTCGTGGATTAGCCATTGTCATTGCCATCGCTATATGTTCTTATACATTTACCCATATGGAAAGTATCGCCCATATGTTTACCAATGATAGTACCGTAGCCACATTAATCATTAGTTTCTTAAGTTATGCCGTATTCTTTGCCGTCATCGATGCATTCGGCACCCCATTACAAGGCATTTTACGAGGCTATAAAGATGTGAAAATCATTTCCTATATTGCCATTTTCTCCTATTATGGAGTAGGCTTACCAATTGCTTATTTTCTTAGTCGCACTCCATCATTTGGTCCCTATGGTATTTGGGTAGGTCTATTGAGCAGTGTCATCATAGCAGGTGTTTTATTCACGTTCCGTACCTACTATATTCAACACAAGATTTCCCCTCTATCTCATAAAAACAGAGTACAATAATCGTTTCTATACCCCAAAATTATACTCTTACAATACTGTAGATTTTATAATCACCTATCTAATTTGTATACTACGACTCATACACCGCTAGTATACTGGGATAGGTGATTTTTATGTCACTTATTGCCATTTTTCTAGTCAATGACCTAGTCGCCCTTTCATCCTCTATTAGTGCCAGATATATATAAATTACATATTTTTATGAGACAAGATTACTCCGTTAGCGACACTTTCATTTCTCTATTAATGCAGATATATAAAAGACCACTGTATGATGCAATGATAATACTAATTGCATCATACGGTGGTCATGTAGTATGTGACTTAGAACTTGCCACATGGAAAATAGGTACATGCTCATACTACGGTCATACATCATATTACTGTGATAGTAAGTATGTAAAACCTATCCGTCTATAGCCGTCATGTCTTAGCATTTGTAGCTAACACGTCTTGTTTATCCACTTTTGATAAGCGAAAGAACTGATATACTTTTTCCGCACTAGCCTTATTCATTCCTTCTGCCTGTGCCAATTCTTCTACACTAGCTTCTCGCATAGCTTGCAAGGTAGGAAACGCCTTATGCAATCCTTTCCGACGTTTTGGTCCAATTCCCTCAATATGGTCTAACACAGAAACTAAATTTCTCTTACCTCGCAATTTTCTATGATAGGTGATAGCAAATCGATGCGCTTCATCTCGTATTTGTTGTAACAGCTGTAATTCAGGAGAATGATGTGATAAGATGATACTTTCTGATTGTCCTTCTACAAAGACTTCTTCAATGCGCTTAGCCAGTGAAATAACTGGTACATCGGTAATGCCGACTTGACGAATTAATGATATGGATGCATGTAATTGTCCTTTACCTCCATCAATGATAATTAAATCTGGTTTGGGCCAATCCACCTCATTGCCATATCTGCGTTCCATAATTTCTGCCATCGACTTAAAATCATCTGGTTTTCCTTGTACCGTTTTCAGTTTAAATCGCCGATATTCTTTCTTCGCTGGTTTGCCCCCTTCAAATACTACCATAGAGGCCACCGTTTCAGCTCCCTGCGTATGAGAAATATCAAAGCACTCCATCCGCTCTGGCAAACGCGGTAAATCTAGCACTTGTGCTAACCGTTTTACAGCGCCTTCCGTTTTATCAATCTGATGTTGCCACTGTCGCCTTCTTTCCTGTAAAAATGACTGCGCATTCGCCGCTGCCATTTGCAATACATCTTTTTTATAGCCTCGTTGCGGTACTGATACTTCTACTTGTTGCCCTTTTCTATGAGAAAACCATTCACTCAATAACGCTTGTTCAGAACTCATCATAGGTAATAATAATTCTTTCGGAATAAATGTAGACGCCCCGTAATATTGTTTAATGAATTCTGTCATAATCACTTCTTCACTATCGCCATTCGTATGAGTAAAATAATTTTGTCTACCCAATACGCGTCCAGCCCGTATAAAAAATAACTGTACGCATACTAAATGATCATCAGAAGCGATTCCTAGCACATCCATATCACCGCGTTGTGTAACCATTCTTTGTTTCTCTTGTATTTTTTGAATTCTTTGCCACTGATTTCTATATACAGCGGCTGTTTCAAAATCTAATTCTTCTGCAGCCTGTTCCATCTTTTTTCGTATATCATCTACTAAAGAAATTGATTTTCCTTCAAAGAGTTGTATGATTTGATCAATATAGGTTCTATACGTATCAGCCGTAACATACTTTGCACAGGGAGCCTTACAATATCCCATATGGTACTGCAAACAAGGTCTATCTACTTGCATCGATTTACAGGTGCGAATGGGAAACGTTTGATGAATGATTTTTAATGTTTGATGTACGGCGGTAACATCTGTAAAGGGGCCAAAATATTTAGCCCCATCCCGCTTCATCTGCCGTGTCATAAACACACGAGGAAATTCTTCCTCTACCGTGACTTTTATATACGGATAGGTCTTATCGTCTCGCAGCATAATATTATATTTAGGCTGATGTTCTTTAATTAAGGTACATTCTAAAATTAATGCTTCCATCTCTGTTTTTGTTTGTATAATTTCCACATCCACAGCATGCTTCATCATAGCTGCCACTTTAGGAGAGCGATTACTATCTTGCCGAATATAGGAACGTACACGATTGCGTATATTAATCGCTTTTCCCACATATATAATGCGCTTATACGCATCATGCCATAAATACACTCCCGGCGTTGTCGGTAAATGACGTACCTTTTCTAATAATTCATTCGTTATCATCGCTTCCCTCCTTTCATGAAAGCTACGGCTACTGTCTAATAACAGGTATGCCTATCGATTGATGCAAGGCAACATGCCCTATAGATAGTACTAGATTGTAATCCACCATCGTAAAATAATACATAGATAATTATCTACTCGTTAGCATTTTCTTTCATATACGCCTTAGTTCGTTCTAATACAGGGCCTAAAAATCTCCCTGTATAACTTTCTTTTACCATAGCAATTTCTTCTGGTGTACCAGTGGCCACAATTTTGCCACCACGGCTTCCCCCCTCTGGCCCTAAGTCAATAATATGATCTGCTGTTTTAATCACATCCAGGTTATGCTCAATAACAATGACTGTATCCCCTGCATCAACTAATTGTTGCAATACATATAAAAGCTTTCTAATATCTTCTGCATGAAGCCCCGTCGTTGGCTCATCTAAAATATATACGGTCTTTCCTGTACTACGGCGTGCTAATTCTGTAGCCAATTTAACACGTTGTGCTTCGCCTCCCGACAAAGTAGTGGCTGGTTGTCCTAATCGAATATAACCTAACCCTACCTCTTGTAATGTCACTAATTTACGATAAATTTTAGGAATTGAGGCAAAAAACTCTACTGCATCATCTACGGTCATATCTAACACATCGGCAATGGACTTGCCTTTATACGTCACTTCTAAGGTTTCTCTATTATAACGAGCCCCTTTGCAGACTTCACAAGGTACATACACATCTGGTAAAAAATGCATTTCAATCTTTATAATGCCATCGCCTCGACAAGCTTCACAACGACCACCTTTTACATTAAAACTAAATCGTCCTTGCTTATAGCCACGCATTTTAGCTTCTGGCGTTTGACTATATAATTCGCGAATGGCATCAAAAACACCCGTATACGTAGCAGGGTTTGATCGTGGTGTACGCCCAATAGGACTTTGGTCAATATTAATCACTTTATCTACATAGTCTATTCCTCTAATGTCTTTATAGGATCCTACAGGATGATATGTTCTATGTAAACGATTTGATAAGGCTTTATATAATATATCGTTAACCAACGTCGATTTACCTGACCCACTAACGCCCGTAACAACAGTCAACACGCCTATAGGAAATTTAACCGTCATATTCTGTAAGTTATTCTCTTTAGCTCCACGAATTTCAATACATTCCTTGCCAACTTTTCGCCTAGTTTCTGGTAATGCAATATACCGATGACCACATAAATATTGACCTGTAATAGAATTCTTACAGTTCATCACTTCTGTTACCGTACCTGCTGCTACTACTTGTCCACCATGTTCTCCTGCACCTGGCCCAATGTCCACTAAATAATCTGCTGCACGCATAGTATCTTCATCATGCTCAACAACTAATACAGTATTACCTAAATCACGCAGACCTTGTAAAGTAGCAATTAAGCGATCATTATCACGTTGATGTAGCCCGATAGAAGGTTCATCCAAGATATATAATACTCCCACTAGTCCAGACCCAATCTGTGTAGCCAACCGAATGCGTTGTGCCTCACCACCAGACAAAGTACCTGCACTACGGCTAAGTGTTAAATAATCTAATCCCACATTATTTAAAAAGCCTAACCGTGCTTTAATTTCTTTTAAAATCTGTTCTCCAATCACTAATTCGCGATCGGTTAATACTAATTGATCAAAAAAAGCGACCGCTTCTTGAATGGTAAAATTCGTTACTTCTTCAATCGTCTTATGCCCTACTAAAATGGATAGTGCTTCTGATTTCAATCGCGCTCCATGACAAGTAGTACAAGGTTTCACAGACATAAATTTTTCAAATTCTTCACGAAGAGAATCACTTGTAGCCTCACTGTGACGACGTTTTATCATCGGCAAAATACCTTCGTACTCTGTATGAAAGCTCTTTACTTCACCACGCATATTTTCATAGTCAAACGTAACTTTTTCTGTAGATCCATGCATAACTTGTTTCTGCAATGATTTTGAAAGGTCTTGAAATGAATTATCTAAGCTATACCCATGTTGTACTAACAAGCCTTCTAATTGACGCATAAACCAAGCATTAGGATTGGCACTTAACGCAACTACCGCCCCATCTCTAAATGGTATTGTCTTATCTGGTATGACGCGCTGTTCATCAACTTCCATAGTACTTCCCAATCCAGAGCAAGCAGGACAAGCACCAAAAGGACTATTGAAGGAAAACATGCGTGGTTCAATCTTAGGCATCGAAATATGACAATCGGGACATGCAAAATGTTGACTATACATATGCTGCAATCCATCTACCTCTTGCACTAATACGAGTCCATCGCCCCATTGTGCAGCGGTTTCCATCGAGTCGGCTAAGCGAGTTTCAATACCTGGTTTCACCACAAGACGGTCAATGACTACTTCTATATCATGTTTTTTATTTTTATCTAATTGAATATCCTCATCCAAAGTGAATACGGTACCATCAATACAAACACGGGCAAAGCCCTCTTTACGCATACGCTCCAATAAGGCTTTATGCTCTCCTTTTTTGCCACGAATCAAGGGTGCCTCTACAATAATTTTTGTCCGTTCTGGTAAACTCATTACATCATCTGTCATTTGTTGTATCGTCTGCGATGTGATTGGCTTACCACAACTTGGACAGTGAGCATGTCCAATACGCGCAAATAATAATCGTAAATAATCATAAATTTCTGTCACAGTACCCACAGTAGATCGCGGATTACGACTCGTCGTTTTTTGATCAATCGAAATAGCTGGAGATAAGCCTTCAATATAATCCACATCTGGTTTATCCATTTGTCCTAAAAATTGTCGTGCATAAGCCGATAAGGACTCCACATATCGCCGTTGACCTTCTGCATAAATCGTGTCGAATGCTAACGATGACTTACCCGATCCAGACAAGCCAGTCAATACAATCAACGCATTGCGAGGTAATGAAATATCTATGTTCTTTAAATTATGTTGTCTTGCTCCTTTTATAATTAATTCGTCTCTCATGACTGATATAATGATGTATACATACATCATGTCCTTTCTCTACTAATCTTTACATCGTTATATACCTAGTAACCTACATAGGGATAACTATATTCCTATAGGGATATACTACTCTTTCTTAGGTGACTTTCTACGCTTAGAAGGTTTATGAATCCGACTATCCTTGGCTTCATGCATATGGGCCCACTGTTGGCGTAATACACTCAACTGATCGCGCAACATAGCTGCCCGTTCAAATTCTAACCTCTTCGCCGCATCGCGCATATCCTGATTGACTTTTTCAATTTGATTATACAAATCCTCTGGTGATATATCTGGCAGTGCTACTCTATCAGATGCTTCATATGGCTCAGCATCCACTTGATCCGTATGTACCGTAGATGTGTCATGTGATTGTGCCTTCTGTTTTATTGGTTGTCCCAGTTTCGATGTACCATCTGCATAGGTTGCCTCTTCATCAAATTTAGTCAGTTCAATTAAATCTTTAACATCCTTACGAATGGAAGTAGGCACAATGCCATGTTCTTCATTATACGCCTCTTGTATATGACGGCGGCGTTCTGTTTCTGTCATCGCCCGTTTCATCGACCCCGTAACACGATCTGCATACATAATCACTCGCCCATGCTCATTACGAGCAGCGCGTCCAATCGTTTGAATCATAGCTGTATCGGACCGTAAAAAACCTTCCTTATCTGCATCTAAAATCGCCACGAGAGCCACTTCCGGCATATCAAGTCCTTCTCGCAATAAATTAATGCCTACTAGCACATCAAATACGCCTGCTCGCAAATCGCGAATGATATCAGCCCGTTCAATCGTGGCAATATCTGAATGAAGATAGCGAACACGAATATCCATTTCTTTTAAATAATCTGTTAAGTCTTCCGCCATTTTTTTAGTCAACGTAGTAATGAGAACCCGTTCATCACGTTTAACAGAAGCTTTAATTTCTCCTAACAAATCATCCATTTGCCCTTGTATCGGCCTAATCTCAATAGATGGATCTAATAATCCTGTAGGCCTAATAATTTGTTCCGCCACATTTGTTTCTACTTCCATTTCATAAGGTCCCGGCGTAGCCGATACATAGATAATTTGATTGATTCTCTGAACAAATTCATCAAATTTGAGAGGTCTATTATCGAGTGCCGAAGGCAATCTAAATCCATATTCAATGAGCGATTCTTTTCTAGCTCGATCCCCATTATACATAGCACGTATTTGAGGAACCGTTACATGCGATTCATCAACGATAATCAAAAAATCATCGGGGAAATAGTCAATTAATGTATACGGCGCATCACCAGCCTGTCGCGTTGACATATGGCGTGAATAATTTTCAATGCCCGAACAATAGCCCATTTCTTGCATCATTTCTATATCATAGCGTGTTCTCTGTTCTAATCGTTGTGCTTCTAATAGGCGATCGGCTTTTTTTAACATGGCGAGTTGTGCATCTAATTCATCTTCAATTCTTTGAATCGCCGTATGTAGCTTATCTTTCGTTGTTACATAATGCGATGCAGGATAGATAGCAATGTGCTTTCGTTCTGTAATGATGGCTCCTGTAAGTGCATCAATTTCTAAGAGTCGATCAATTTCATCACCAAACAGCTCTACACGCACGACTCGCTCACTATAGGCGGCGGGAAAAATCTCAATCGTATCCCCTTTTACACGGAACGTACCGCGCGTAAAATTGATATCATTGCGTGTATATTGAATATCTACCAGCTTATGTAAGATTTCCTCTCTACTTTTTTCTTGCCCCAACCGCAATGACAACACTAATTCGCTATAATCCTCTGGATTTCCTAACCCGTAAATGCAACTAACCGATGCGACAATAATCACATCTTGGCGTTCAAATAAACTCATAGTAGCACTATGGCGTAGTTTATCAATTTCATCATTAATGGAAGCATCTTTTTCAATATATGTATCACTAGATGGGATATACGCTTCTGGTTGATAAAAGTCATAGTAGGAAACGAAATATTCTACTGCATTATTGGGAAAGAAGCTTTTAAATTCACTGCATAGTTGAGCTGCTAATGTTTTATTATGCGCGATGATTAACGTAGGTTTTTGCACCGCTTCAATCACCTTTGCCATAGTATAGGTTTTACCCGTACCTGTAGCGCCTAATAACACTTGCGCCCAATCGCCACGATTGATGCCCTTCACCAATGAATCAATCGCCGCTGGCTGATCGCCCATGGGTTCAAAGGGTGCTACTACTTTAAAAGGATTGATTTTTTCTATATCTTGTTGATTCATACTATCCATCTTTATGTATATTTCTAATATACGCCAATTGTTCTTCTACCGTTGATGATGTTTGACTTTCATATTGCTGTCGTGTATCATCACCATCAAACACTTCTAAGAGAATGGCAATGGAAACTCGATCGAGTTTCTTGTGTATTTCTTCTTCAATTTGCTCGATTGAGTACCACTGTTTATCAGTATATCTGGCAAGGCGTTCACTAATCTCATGCCAATTACACAACAATAAGCGCGTCATCGGTCTATATAGGTTCACATCAAAATATTCAATGATGGCCACGATACGCTGAATGTTTTCATCAGTAATATGCCACTTATGATGTGTATTTTCTCGGCTCACATAGTCTAACAAAAAGGTGTGATTGATGGTATGTGTAGGTTGACTCATAGTAGTTACACCTTATCAAATAATGCGTTTGTAAAATCTTTTGCATTGAAAGGATGTAAATCATCCATACCTTCACCTACGCCAATCCATCGAACGGGTACGCCTAATTCTTCTTTAATAGAAATCACAACACCGCCTTTCGCAGTGCCATCAAGTTTCGTAACTACGATGCCGTTCACAGGGACCGCTTGCCCGAACAATTTAGCTTGACTTACCGCATTTTGACCCGTTGTACCGTCCAATACTAATAACGTCTGATGAGGAGCTCCTTCTACATGATGGCTGGCAACACGACCAATTTTTTTAAGTTCTTCCATCAAATTAACTTTTGTATGCAAGCGGCCAGCCGTATCTACAATCACGATGTCCGCATTACGAGCTAGGGCCGATTCCATCGCATCATAGACAACGGCAGCTGGATCTGCCCCCTCTTTATGTTTAATAACAGGAACACCTACTCGTTCTCCCCATACACATAATTGTTCCGCTGCGGCCGCACGAAATGTATCCGCTGCAGCAATAACAACTTTTTTCCCTTGTTTTGTATAGTAATGTGCTAGCTTAGCAATGGTAGTCGTTTTACCTACCCCATTAACGCCTACTACCAAAATAACTTCTGGATGATGTAGAGGTAATTCTTCTTCTTGACTATCTAATATTTCCGAAATGCGTGCTTCCATAAATGGCATAACATCACGAGTATCATTAATAATACCTTCTGTAACGCCACGGCGAATTTCTTTCATTAAATATTCCGTTGTCTTAACTCCTAGATCACCTGTCAACATAACAGCTTCTAAGTCATCTAAAAATTCATCGTCAATTTGTGCGTATCCAATAATCACATGTTCTACATTACTCACAAACTGTTTCCTTGTTTTTTCTAATCCTTCTTTTATACTATTCAAAAATCCAAATGCCATTATGTTAAATCCTCCTTAACATCTTCAAAGGCCACTGTTAACAATCGTGATATACCTTGTTCTACCATAGTAACACCTTGTAAGACTTCGGCTGCTTCCATCGTTGTTTTACGATGGGAAACAACGATAAATTGTGTTGCCTGATCCAATTGCCGCAAATACTGACTAAATCGTTCCACATTAGCTTCATCAAGTGCCGCATCCACTTCGTCCAATACGCAAAATGGAGCTGGCCGATAGAAAAGAAATGAGAATAATAAGGCAATCACCGTTAATGCCCGTTCTCCACCAGAAAGTAATGTCAATTGTTGCCGTTTTTTCCCTGGTGGCTGAATGTAAAAATCAATGCCGCTGGTCAAAATATTATCTGGATCCGTTTGTACAATTTGTGCTGTACCACCATTGAAAAGTTGACTAAACACACGTTGAAATTGCTCACCTACTACATGTAACACGTCCACTAGTTGCGTACTCATAGCCGTATCCATTTCAACAATAACATCTTCTAACTGATGTTTAGCTGTATCCAGATCATCCAACTGGGTTTGTAAAAAGTGATGTCTTTCCTTAGCTTCTTCAAATTCTTCTATGGCCGCTGGATTAATAGGTCCTAATTCTGTAATACGAGCCAATAAATCAGCTTGACTTGCTTTCCATTCACTAACCGATCCACTCATCGTAATCGCTTGTGCCTCTTCTAAGGTAAACCCTAATTCATCCAGCGATGCAACCGATCGTTCACAATCTAGCTTATAGCGCGTTAGGCGACTTTCCATGTCTAATAATTGTTGTTGCACGCGCTTATATCGTTTATCTAACGTCTGCTGCTTTTCTATCATCTCTTCCATAGAAGCTTGTCTATTGGTAGCCATAGTATAGGCATCTTGGCGTCCTATTGCCAATCGTTTCGTTTCAGAAGCTACTTGTTCTAATTGTTTTTGTAATTCTTCCATCTGTTGTGGCAATACCTCTATCATACGATGTTCTAAGGATGATACTTCGTTAGCTAAGGGTGCCATGCGATCTGCTAAAGAAACAAGAGTTTCTTCCTTTTGTTGCATTTCTTTCTCTCGATCATGTATCGTTTTTTCTAACGTTTCACAAGATATGCGCATCGTTGTAAATGATTCATAGGCTGATTGCTGTATAGCTTGTAATTCCTCTACCTTAGCCATCATCTGTTGCGACATGTCTTGCTCCCGATTAGAAGAGAGTATATCATCTATTTCACCTTGACAATGATCGACGGTTTCTTGCAATTGTTTGATTGTCTTAGTATATACCTTACATTTCTCGCGTTGTGCTTCTAAGGTTTCTTTGTTTCTCTTTCTCTGTTGCATCAACGTATCGATCTTTGTTTCACCCGATGTATATACTAAATGCAACTGTTGAAGTTTATCATCTATCTCTTTGCGGTCTTGTTGCAATGCCTCCTGTTCCCTTTCAGAAGCAGCTAGCGTTTCTACTAATTGTGCTTGCTGTTCTTGTAGGGATGTCATCGTTTGTTCTAAGTGACGCATTTCTTCTTTACGAGCCACCACGGATCCTTTTCTTTTTTTACTAGTACCGCCTGTTAAAGAACCACCGGGAGAAAATTGTTCCCCCGTTAAGGTGACAATTCGCAATTGTTGGTGATACTTTTTTTGAATCTCAATCGCTCGTGTCATAGAATCTACCACGAGAATACGTCCCAATAAATAGGTAAAAATGCCTCTGTATGCTTCATCAAAGTGAATACAATCAACGGCTAACCCTTTAACATCTTCTTCTTGTAACGCTTCTGTATGTATCACACGACCGTGCACCGTTTCCATAGGAAGCAATGTAATGCGTCCACCTTGTGTATCTTTTAGGTAGCGTACACAATCCGCCGCCACTGATGAGGAGGTAGTAACAATATGATTTATACTACCGCCTAATGCTATTTCAATCGCCATAGCATAGGATTCTTGCACCGTAAACAACTCGCCCACAGCACCTTTAACCTGATTTCTCCACGGTGCCGTTGCTTTTAAAATATTTTTAGTTCCTTCTACATAGCCTTCATGTTGTTCTTCCCATTGTGTCAATAATTCTAAACGACCTTCTATTTTTTGTAGCGTTCGCCGTATCGTTTGCAATTGTTGATTCATATCTTTCATACGGCTAGTCAGTTCTTTATCTTGTTCTATATAGCTGCTTCTATTTGCTTTACTCGACTCATATTGTTCTGTAATCTGTTCATGTTCCGCTCTCGCCTTAGTCAACTTAATTTCTAAGTCTTTCATTTCAGCTATTATATTTTTTTCTAATTCTTTACTTTCTTCGATACGAGTTACAAGCGATTTCATATCAGATTTATTCGTTTCCATAGCCGCCACAAGTTCAATGTGTTGTTGATGACGAGAATCTGATGTTTCTTGATATTGTCGTAGATTTTCTTGTGCTTCTTGCAAGGTAATAGACGCTTCTCGATACTTATTTTCCAGCATTACCGTCTCATTTTGCTGTCTTTCTAAGGTCTGTCGTTCATCGGTCAACATATGTTGTAAAATGAGAATTTGCTGTTCTTCTGCTTTTCTTGTAGCTTCTAATTCACTAATACGATGCTCACAATTCGTCTTATCTCGTTCTACCGTTTTACATTGTTCCTCTAGTAACTTACGTTCTCCCGCTAAGCGTGCTTCTTCTCGTTGCTGAGAGGCAAACGATGCTTCCCATTCTTTCAGTTGCTCCTGCCCCCGACTCATCTCACTTTGTAAGTCTTGTCGATCCGCATCTAGCCGCGTTTTTTCTGCTTCTAATTCATTTATTTCTGCAATATATGATAAATTATCATTTTCAAACCGTGTGTATAAGCGATCTGCGGTCTTGTAATTATGAAATGCGAGTGCTCCATCAATCAATCGTTTTTCGCGGCTCCAAGCCATGTATTGTCTTGTCTTGTCTGCCTTTTCACGTAATGGATCCAATTGTTCTTCTAAGGTAATCAGAATATCTTGTATCCGTTCCATATTCCGTTCAGTCCCATGAATCCGTCGCAATGCATCTTCTTTATTAAGTTTAAATCTAGATATGCCGGCTACATCTTCAAAAATAAGTCGTCTTTCTTCTGGTTTACTATTTAAAATAGCATCAATCCGATTCTGACCAATAATCGCCATGGAATCTTTCCCCAAACCAGTATCGGCCAACAATAAGTGAATATCTTTTAGTCGACAAGCTCGTTTATTAATAAAAAATTCACTTTCTCCTGTACGATAAATACGCCTACACAGAGCGACTTCTGCCAGTTCTTCACCCAATTGCCCATCTGTATTATCAAATACTAGTGTTACTTCCGCTGCACCTAGGGACCGCCGTCGTTCAGTACCAGAAAAAATAATATCTTCTGCTTTCTGACCGCGTAAATTTCTAATATTTGATTCTCCTAGTACCCAGCGTATGGCATCGGTAATATTACTTTTACCGCTACCATTAGGGCCTACAATGGCAGTCATGCCTGGTGAAAATGTGACTACAGTTTTATCAGCAAAGGATTTAAACCCTTTCATCTCTAACCGCAGAAGTTGCATACCCTACCATTCCTCCAAATCAATCTTATTATAATGAATACTTTCTATCCTTTAATTATAGCATAAAACGATGCAATATATAGGTACTCCCATCAATCGTACAGGTAATCATACGATCCAAGTGACACACATCTGTTTCTCGCCACACCCATTGTACGGTTGGATATTTGGCTTGTAATTCTATCATATTCTTCCGTCCTACACCACGAACTTGCGATGTCAATCGACTCGGATACCCGATAGTAATAGTACGTGGTCTATCATTATATACCTCCATATACTGGTCTATACATTGTAACAGTCTCTCTTTCCATTGCTGATTAATCACTAATTCACCCATGGCTGGTTCATAGGGTCCTGCTACTAAATGAGTTCCTGCATCCAAGTCTTCCGTGCTTTGTAATCCTGTTCTAATTACTCGAATGTGATGCATTTCAAACCAAGACTTTAAAAAAGCACTATAGGCCACTGCTTCTTTTATAGATAGTGGTGTATAGGATCCTGCTCTATACATATCTGCCAATTCTGTATGTTCAATGACTAACACGGGATATATTCTCACAAAATCTGGTTGTAATGCGGAAATGGCAACGGCTGTACGAATGAGCGTAGTCCACGTTTCTCCAGGTAGTCCTGGTAATAATTGCAATCCTACTTGAAATCCTCGTTGCCGTAGCCGTTGTACTGCCTCTTTTACTTGTTCACTCGTATGCCCACGTTTTGACCGTACTAATATCTCATCATCCATCGACTGTACACCTAGTTCGACAGTCCTCAATCCATGCATATATAAAAAATCAAGTTCTTCATCATCTACTGCATCAGGACGGGTAGAGCAACGAATGGCATCAATCAAGCCTTCTTTCCAAGCAGCGTATGCAGGTGTTAACAATTCTTTTTGTATCGACCGCGGAATGGCAGAAAAACTCCCTCCGAAAAAGGCCACTTCCCAATGCGTATCCGTCTTTATTGATGTGACATATTCTTCTATCACTTGTGCGATCATAGACGCCTTAACTGGCATAGATTGTCCTGTAATATGAGGCTGATTGCAAAACACACAAATGTATGGACATCCAATATGAGGAATAAAAAACGGAATAATTTTATGCTTATTTTTCTTATTTCTTACACTATTCTTTTCTACTATAGGTTGACTCCTATCAAAGTCCTTTACTATATCTTTCATTATCGACTACTACTTTCATAATTCATCTATCCCCTATCTATACACTGATCCCTATATCGCTACACGCCATATAGAGCATCTAGCCTAATAGAGGCCTACAATAAAAAATGAGGTAACATGATACGTATGCCACCTCATATATTTTCTCTATACTATTGTACTTATTCTATGAAATATCCATAATATACATGCAAATTGTATGATTTACTACTATATGGTTGAGTTTTTTATATGCTCTAATGCTTCTTGTGCTGCATGTTGCTCAGCTTCTTTTTTATTTTTACCAGATCCACTACCGTAAGAAATGCCATCAATGCACACTTCCATTAGAAATACTTTATCATGATCCGGTCCTGATTCTCCAACTAGGGAATACTGAATATGTTTCTCCCCATCTTGTTGTACAAATTCTTGCAATAATGTTTTGAAATCTTTTCCTAAATTGCCTAATATGGCTTGTTTAATATATCCTTGCAAATGACTCAAAACAAACTCGGTAGCTACTTTATAGGATGTGTGTAAATATAAGGCCCCAACTACAGATTCAAAGGTATCTGCTAATATAGAGGCCCGTTGTCTGCCACCAGACGTAGCTTCCCCTTTTCCTAACAACAAATACTCGCCAAAGCCTAGAGCACCACTACAAGATGCTAGTGATGACTCACAAACAATAGCCGCTTTTGTTTTTGTTAGTTCACCCTCAGTCATTTGAGGATATGTTTTAAACAAGTATTCTCCAATAATTAAATCAAGTACCGCATCTCCTAAGAATTCAAGCCGTTCATTATGTTGAACTGACCGTTCCTTATGTTCATTCGCATAAGACGTATGAGTAAACGCTCGATCCAATAAACCAACATCTGTAACAGGAAGATTCAAACGCACTACAAGCTCATGAAGAGCAGCTTCACGAGCTCGAGCTATCATCGCCTTATGGTTTCTCCGGGCCTTCAATTAGTCCTCATAGCGACGTACACAAAGTGTCGCATTATGACCACCAAATCCGAAAGAATTTGAAAGAGCACAGGTTACTTCTAAATCACGAGCACCTTCTGTTACATAATCTAAGTCTAATTCAGGATCTGGATTTTCTAAATTGATAGTAGGATGTACTTTGCCTGTTTCAATTGCCATAGCAACTACTACAGTTTCAATTGCGCCAGCAGCACCTAGTAAATGACCAGTCATAGATTTAGTAGAGTTAACCGCGATATGGTACGCATGGTCACCAAATAAATCTTTAATAGCTAATGTTTCATTCTTATCATTCAAACCAGTAGATGTGCCGTGTGCGTTAATATAGTTAACATCTTCAAGTGCTATTCCCGCATCTTTGATGGCCATAGCCATACATTTTTTAGCTTGCACTCCGCCTGGTGCTGGTGCTGTAATGTGATAAGCATCTGCATTGCTACCATAGCCAACCACTTCCGCATAAATATGAGCGCCTCGTGCTTTTGCATGTTCTAATTCTTCAAGAACTACGATACCAGAACCTTCCCCCATAACAAATCCATCACGATCTGCTGAGAATGGACGAGATGCTTTTTCTGGTTCATCATTACGTGTTGACATGGCTTTCATAGAAGCAAAGCCAGCTACAGCGCCTTCTTCCACAGCTGCTTCTGTACCACCAGCTATCATAATATCTGCATCACCATAGGCAATGACACGGAATGCATCACCAATCGAGTTAGTACCTGATGCACAAGCAGTTACATCGGTAATACATGGACCGTTTAATCCCAAGCGAATGGATACACGACCAGAAACCATATTGGCAATCATCATTGGTACCGCAAATGGACTAACACGACTTGGTCCTTTATCAAATAATGTTTTATATACTTCATGAATGGAGTTAATACCGCCAATACCAGTACCCACAACGGTACCACAACGATCGCGGTCTTCTCGTTCTAAATCAAGTCCTGCATCTTCAACAGCCATAACCGCAGCACCAACAGCCAATGCTGTGCAACGGTCCATTCGACGAGCTTCTTTTTTATCAATGCCATAGTCAGTGACATCAAAATCTTTAACTTCCCCTGCAATTTGTGTCGCAAAATTTGTCGGATCAAATCGAGTAATGCGACCAATGCCAGATTTACCAGCTAATAGAGCATTATAAAATGCTTCTTTACCATTACCTACAGGTGTAATTGCACCTAAACCAGTAATTACAACGCGTTTTTTCACTTCTTCCACCTCTTAATTAGGAATTATTGCCATATATTAATCAATTTCAGCAACTTCTTTTAATAATTTTGCAAAAATATCTTTCACTGATAATATTTTCTCTACTTTACGCATATTATTACCAGAAAATACTAGACCCGTTTCAACATCACCTTGTTGTGCACGAGATAAAGCACGAATAATACAAAATTTATGTGAACAATGTTTTAAACAGTTATCGCACACTGTAGGTGGCGGTACTGTACCATCTAAAACAGATTGAGCAAATTTATTGTTAATGGCTTGTCCAGGTAATCCCACAGGACTCTGAATTAACACTATATCTTCTGGTTCTGTAGCACGTACATACATCTTTTTTAATTCATCCGATGCATTACATTCTTCACTAGCAGCAAAACGACTACCCATTTGTACACCGTTTGCTCCCAATTTCATCATTTCTACAATGTCTTTACCTTCTAGTACGCCACCAGCACCAATAACTGGAATTTTTTTCACTGCTGCCACTACTTCTGGCACAATATCTCTTGAGGAGCGGTCAGTACCTAAATGACCACCCGCTTCGCTGCCCTCTACAATCACTGCAGAAGCACCCAATCCTTCAGAAATTCTTGCCAATTTAGCAGAGGAAACAATTGGCACAATTGGTGTACCAGATTCTCTACCCATTGCAAACATATCTCTGGAGAAGCCTGCACCAGCTACTACCAAATCAATGCCTTCTTCGATGGCGGTTTTAACGAGCCCTGCAAATTGAGTGGCTGCTACCATCGCATTTATACCAATAATCCCCGTAGGTGATAATTTTCTAGCTAATTGTATTTCATATCGTAATTCATCAAACGGCATACCAGATGCCGCAATAAGGCCAATACCGCCTTCATTAGCAACAGCTGCTGCCAAGCGAGCTGTAGATAATCTAATCGCCATACCGCCTTGAATAATAGGCACTTTCGCAATTAAATTACCAATGCGAAGTTCAGGGAGCTTCACTATCAATTCCTCCTGTTAACTAAACCTTTTGGGAGGCCGAAACCTCCCATCCAGTATATGAGTAAGCTACTAAGCTTATTTAGCAGAATCAATGTATTCTACTGTATCTTTAACGGTTTTAATTTTTTCAGCAACATCATCAGGGATTTCAACGTTGAATTCTTCTTCAAATGCCATAATTAATTCAACGATATCCAAGGAGTCAGCGCCTAAATCATCGATAAATGTAGAATCTATTGTAACTTCAGCTTCATCAACGCCTAATTGTTCCACAACGATCGCTTTAACTTTATCAAAAGTGTTCATTGGTGGTTCACCTCCTTTCAAATAGGAATGTATCTATATGATGGAATTACATAACCATGCCACCATCAACATTAATCACTTGTCCAGTTACATAGCCTGCTAAGTCACTGGCAAGGAATATGACTACATTAGCCACTTCATCGGCTTCAGCCATGCGTTTTAATGGAATTTCATGAATCATAGCTTCACGTACTTTATCAGATAATACGTCTGTCATATCAGTATGAATAAAACCCGGTGCAATAGCGTTTACACGAATACCACGTGACGCCATTTCTTTCGCACAGGCTTTTGTAAATCCAATAACGCCTGCTTTAGAAGCAGCATAATTAGTCTGCCCCGCATTACCCATGACGCCAACTACTGATGTCATATTGACAATCGAACCGGAGCGTTGTTTCATCATGATCTTAGAAACTGCTTTAGTAACTAAATAAACACCTTTCAAATTAATATCGATAACATCGTCAAAATCTTCATCTTTCATACGCATAAGCAAGCCGTCACGAGTAATTCCTGCATTGTTTACGAGTATATCAATATGGCCAAACTCTGTATGACCCATTTCAACCATAGCTGCTACTTCTTCAGGATTCGCCACATTAGCCTTAATCATAAGTGCCTTGCGTCCTAGTGCTGTAATCGCATCCACTGTTTCTTGAGCAGCTTCTACATTCCCACTATAGTTGACAATCACATCGGCTCCATTTCTAGCCATACCAATGGCTACGGCACGACCTATACCACGAGATGCTCCTGTAACAAGAGCTACTTTACCTTCTAAATGCATTTTATCGAACCCCTTCTAAAAATTCAAGAGTTTTATCTAATGATGCAATATCTTCCACATTGGATAGTTGCATAGCTTTATTAATTTTCTTAGTGAAACCAGTTAACACCTTGCCTGGTCCTACTTCTACGAACACTTCCACACCATAGTTAACCATCTGCATTACACAATCTTCCCACAATACAGGATGTGCAGCTTGCACTACCAAAGACTTCTTAATATCAGCGCCTTTTGTCAAAATAGAGGCTGTCACATTAGCCACAACAGGTATCTGTGCATCATGTATTGTAATTGTATTTAATTCTTCTTCTAAACGAAGTGCTGCTGGTTCCATTAATCGACTATGGAATGGTGCACTGACTGGTAGAATAACGGCGCGTTTAGCACCGGCAGCTTTCATTTTTTCTGCTGCTATTTCTACAGCTTTCGTTGCGCCCGCAATAACAATTTGACCAGGGCAATTAAAGTTAACTGCTTGTACCGATCCTACTGTTGCATCAACTTCAGCACATATAGCAATAACTTTTTCCCGAGGCAATGCTAAAATTGCAGCCATGGAACCTTCTCCTAATGGTACCGCTTCCTGCATATATTGACCACGTTTATGAACTAAATATACGGCATCTTTAAAATCTAGTACGCCTGCTGCTACTAGGGCACTATATTCGCCCAAGCTATGTCCCCCGACAATATCAGGTGTATAGCCTTTCTCTTTTAACACTTCATAACAGGCTACACTCGCTGTTAAAATAGCTGGTTGTGTATTAGCAGTCTTCACAAGTTCTGTGTCCGGTCCTTCAAAGCATAGCTTTGTAATAGAATAACCTAATGCTTCATCAGCTTCTTCAAATCGTTGTTTTACAATCGGATACGCATTATATAAGTCCTGCATCATACCAACTTTTTGGGATCCCTGTCCTGGAAACACAAATGCTGTTTTCATAATATAACTCCTTTATAGCGATTATCGTATTAATGATTGTGCCTTAGAAAGAACCATTTCTGTTTCTCTCATAATATCTTGAATAATTGCCTTACATGGTTTAATATCTTGCAACATGCCAGAAATTTGACCAATCATCACAGAACCATCTTTAACATTGCCATCAATAGCCGCTGCGCGAAGTGTGCCTGTTCCCAAATTTTCTAATGCTTCTTTAGGCGCACCACTGAATTCTAAGCTTTGATATTGATGTGCTAAGGCATTTTGTAAAATACGTACAGGATGACCTGTTGTTAATCCGGTAACAATGGTAGAACGATCTTTTGCTTTCAACACGGCTTCTTTATAGTTACTATGAGCAATACATTCTTCTGAAAGTACAAAACGCGTTCCCATTTGTACAGCTTGAGCACCAATTGTCAAAGCTGCTGCCATACCTCGTCCATCAGCAATACCGCCAGCTGCTATAACAGGTACATTCACTGCATCTAATACTTGTGGTAACAAACACATAGTGGTAATTTCTCCTACGTGTCCGCCCGATTCAGTACCTTCTGCAATAACTGCATCAATACCACCACGCAACAAACGCTTTGCTAATAGAGGCGATGCCACAACAGGTATAACTTTACTACCAATATCTTTTAAAGCTGGTACATAGGTACTCGGATTGCCTGCACCAGTAGTTACTACTGGAACTCGTTCATCCAATACAACTTGCATAACTTCCTTTACAAAAGGGGACATCAACATGATGTTACAACCAAATGGTTTGCTCGTACGTTCTTTTAATTTATGGATTTCATTACGAAACACGTCAGGAGGCATATGACCGGCACCGATAATGCCAAGACCACCTGCTTCAGAGACAGCTGCTGCTAATTCCGCTGTGCCAATCCAAGCCATACCGCCTTGCAATATAGGATATTCTATTTGTAATAAATCACAAATATCAGTTTTAATCATTATTGTTCCTCCTTAACACCATTTCATAACTAAACTAGCCCATGTTAATCCAGCACCAAAGCCAGCTAATGCCACATTATCACCTGTTTTTATTAATCCACTCCGTACCGCTTCGTCAAGAGCAATCCCCACCGATGCGCCAGATGTATTTCCATACTTAGGCAAATTTACAAATACCTTATCTGCTGGTAATTTTAGTTTGTGCGCAGCAGAGTCGATAATTCGTTTATTCGCTTGATGTGGAATAAAATAATCAAGTTCTTCCAATGCCATCCCTGCTTTATCTAACGACGTCAACACTGTTTTTCCCATTGTTTTAACGGCAAATTTATAAACTTCAGGGCCTTCCATATGAATAAACGTTAAGCCTTCCTCAATTCGTTGATCATTAGGCATCAGTTTAGTACCACTTGAAGGGATGCATAAAGCCATACCACCAGCGCCATCAGCACCAAAATCGACGCCTTTAATTCCATAGCCTTCATCAACAGCAGATACCACCGCAGCACCAGCGCCATCACCAAAGAGAACGCATGTACTTCGATCTTTCCAATTCACTACACGCGATAGAATTTCGGCACCAATGATCAATACATTTTTACAAACGCCTGTATTGATATAACTAGCAGCTGTAATCAATCCATATACAAAGCCAGAACATGCTGCATGTAAATCATAGGCAGCCGCTTTTGTAGCTCCTAAATTAGCCTGTACTAAACAAGCACAAGAAGGAATCGACATGTCACTCGTCAGTGTAGCTACAATAATCATATCTAAATCGTCCGCTGTCATATGGGCACGTTCTAACGCACGCTTTGCAGCCTCTGTAGCCATATCCGATGTATTCATTCCTTCAGGAGCAATACGTCGTTCTTTAATGCCTGTACGTGTACGAATCCATTCATCCGTCGTATCTACCATTTTTTCTAAATCAAAATTTGTCACTACATTATCAGGCACAAAATGGCCCGTTCCTATAATGCCAATTGATTTACTCAGCATACTCATTATCATTTGCTCCTTCTTTACCGATACGATCAGCGATATGCTCAATAATTTTACGTTTTACTAAATCATTACCAATCGTTATAGCCGTTTTAATTTCTTTCGCTTTCGAACTACCATGAGAGATTAGGAAAACGCCATTAACGCCTAACAAAGGAGCTCCGCCATTTTCTGTATAATCTAATCGTTTCGCTAGTTTTTTTAAAGCCGGCTTAACCATCAATGCGCCCAATTTAGCAAAAATACCACCAGACATAATAGCATCTTTAATCAATTCCACACATTGCGTAATTAAGCCTTCTGCAAATTTAAGGACTACATTTCCCACAAAGCCATCGCATACAACTACATCAACAGTGCCTTTTGGAATGTCCCGTCCTTCCACATTGCCATAGAAATTAATACTCTTCATATTTTCTAACACAGGATAGGTACTTAACACCACATCATTGCCTTTAGTAGATTCTTCTCCTATATTTAATAGTCCTACAGTGGGATTATCTTTACCAAGCAATAATTTAGCATATTCGGTACCCATAATAGCCCCTTGAATTAAATGTTTAGGTTTGCTATTCGCATTAGCACCAGAATCTAACATAACGGTAATGCCCTTCCTCGTAGGAATCGGTGTAGCAATTGTAGGTCTATCAATGCCTTTAATGCGTCCTAATCCAAACAGTGCTGCTGCTACAGCAGCTCCAGTACTTCCAGGTGCCACCACCGCATCACACACTTTATTTTTAACCAACGATGTAGCCACTACTATTGAAGAATCTTTTTTCTTACGCAATGCGACTCCAGGATGCTCGTCCATTTCTATAACTTCGCTAGCATGATGTACTGACAATCTGCTATTATTTCGTTCGCCTTCTGCTTCTAAGATTTCGAAAATCTGTTTTTCATTCCCCACGAGGACCACATGAATATCATCCTGTTCACTCACTGCTGCAATAGCACCTCGTACGGTTTCTAAGGGTGCAAAATCTCCACCCATTGCATCTACTGCTATTTTCATATTCTTACACCTTAATTTCTACGGACTCCATAATAAATTTAGCTCTAAAGACTTCTTTCACTCGATTTTTAATGGTAACCCATATAAAGTATTTAGTACCTCGTCGCCGAACCACTTCTGCTTTAGCTACTAAATTACAATTTGCTTTCACAAGCGTTTTTTGCTTAATATTACCTACGCCTGCTACAGCAGATGGCACTCCCATTACCACTTTAGCCAACGAATTAGCCTGAGCAAACAAGTATTGAGGATCAATATAGCCTGATTGATCTAGCATACTGTCTGTTGTTCTTAATATGGATAATCCTTGTTCGCCTTCTATCAAGTCTACAAGATCACCAACCACTTCTGCATGGTTAGCCAACGTTGAACCGACGGTATGTTCCTGAGCCATAGCTTTAATCCGCTCACGCAATTCGGGAATCCCTAATTCCAATCGGTCCAAACGAATTGTTGGCACACTGACGTTAAATGTATTTGCTAACTCTTCATCTGTAACAAAAGGCACTGTATTTAGTTTTTCAATTAACAGCTGTTGTCGCTCTTGTTTTTTTAACCGACTCATGAGACCACCTTTTATGACCTAGTAATAATACTTCCTACTTACTATAACAAAATTTTGAGAATAAGGCAAGTCACAAGAATTGTACTATAATAAATTTTTTATATCTCTAAATTAATAAAAGAATATAATACGTATCAACAAGTTTTTATTTAAGCCTATCAAAAAATTGGACTTATATATAGTCTACCTCAATCTATATGTAAATTAATTTAACTTTTCTTTTCACTTACTAGATACTATTTTACTTTTATAATTTTTAATATTTTCTATATATTTCAGTAAGATATACATTGATCATGCCCTATTAATAATCAATATAACAAAATCTAGACATATTCCTCATATTAAAATATAATTATCTGTAAATGATAAAAATTATCATTATTTAATTCTATTTCCAATACTCACAGGAGCCTATTATGAATCAGCAAATGCTTTGTTTAGCTATCCTCACCTTTTTTTTAGGCCTTTGTTCTCTATATTATCAAAATATAAGTCATTCTAATTCTCAGAGCAAAACAAATGCAACTACAATTACGACTATTTCGGACAACTATAATGGATCCATTACAGTTAATATTCCTACTAAACGTATAGTGGCTATTTCTTCATCAGATAGTGAATTATTGCTTGCTTTAGGTATCGAACCTGTAGGACTAGTTAACTCTAAAGAATTACCTAATTCTGTGCAAAAAGAAATTAATAAGCGAAATGTCATGAATACGGCTATAACTCCCAATATAGAAAAAATTATCCAATCAGATCCAGATTTATTACTAGGAGTTAACCTTCCATTTCAAACAGCAGCAAAACCCATTTTTCAAGCCAACAATATTCCTACTATCTTCCATGTGTCTAATAGTTTAAATGACAGTTTTAATCATATTCTCACCGTAGGATACATAACGGGATATACGGAAAAAGCACAATCATTAGTTACGCATTATCAGAAAGTTTTAAAGAATATTCAGAGTAAACACAAAGATACACCAAAGAAAAAAATAATAATTGTTTTTGGTAGCCCTACTAGTTATCAATTAGCAACATCTAATACATATATAGGTGATTTATTTAAGCAAATTGGTGCCGAAAATGTGGCTGATCAATTTATACTCAATAAAAATAAACCCTCCCAATCCAACGATATCATGTCTGGATTCATTCCTTTAAACTTAGAAACGATGGCATTATTAGATTGTGATGAAGTGTATCTAGTTGTTTACGGGAACTCTAAACAGGAAATTGACAACTTTAAAAATGCATTTCGCACTCCTGCGTGGAATAATATTCCAGCAGTTCAAAAAGGAAATTTCAAAGTACTCCCAAGCAACTTATTTACATTTGTTACAACCGCAAGAATGGATGAAGTAATGTGGGCAGCAGAAAAGGTATTGTATGAAAAATAATAATATATATGACACTAAAAGATCTAAGAAAAAACAATCTTATAAAAAGAGGGCTACTTGCTATGTTGACTATGGCCTTAGCACAAAGAAAACTTCTGTACTTATGTTTCCTATATTAATTTTTCTTTTTATGCTAGGCTTAATTTTAAGTATAAAATTAGGTGCTATTTCTATTTCATGGACCGATCTATATAACATAATAATATATGGAGATTCTCCAAAAACTGCACAGGTTCTCTATAATATACGACTACCTCGCATCATTATCGGATTTTTAACAGGCATGAATTTAGCATTAGCAGGATGTATTTTACAAGGTATTTTAAGAAACCCACTTGCTGATCCAGGAATCATTGGAATTACTTCGGGCGCTGGTTTAGCTGCTATGGTTATTATGATTCTATTTCCTTCTTTTGTATCCTTAGTCCCCATAGGTGCTTTTTTAGGTGCTATACTAGCAGCTTTTTTAGTATATGGTATTTCTTGGCAAGGTGGTTTAAATCCATTACGCTTAATTTTAGCTGGTGTTGCAGTCGCCACATTTTTAGGGGGATTTAATACAATTCTAGCTGTATTTTTCCCGGATCGTATTCAGGGTACTGTTAGTTGGATGGCTGGTGGTTTTGTAGGCCGAAGTTGGAATGATATTTGGCTAATCTTACCCTATACTATTATTGGTATTATTGCTTCTATGTTCTCTATTCAATCATTAACGCTACTAAATCTTGGTGACGAAGTATCAAAAACATTAGGGTTACATGTGGAGCGTGCTAGGCTCATATTGCTCATATTAGCAGGACTGTTATCCGCCTCTGCAGTCAGTGTGGCTGGAATGCTAGGATTTGTTGGGTTAATTGTCCCACATGTAACGAGATTACTAGTTGGTTCAGACTATCGTTATCTTTTACCCACCACTACAATATTAGGCGGTGTATTAATTATTTTTGCTGATACTTTTGCAAGATTAATCATGCCTCCTGCAGAAATTCCAGTTGGCATATTAATGAGTTTTCTAGGGGCCCCCTTTTTCTTATATTTACTAAAAGGAGTAGGAAAACGATGAGTACAAAACTAGAAATTAACGAACTAATTGCTACCTACAACAAAAAAGTAGTACTCCAGAATTTAACACTAACATTTACTAAGCCAGAAATCGTTTCAATTATTGGTCCTAACGGTTCAGGAAAATCCACTCTTTTAAAATCAATGGCACGGTTACTAAAACCTCACAGTGGTACTGTCTTACTGGACGAAAGAGACATTTATCGAGAATCTTCTAAACAAGTAGCAAGAAAAATTGCATTGCTACCACAAATAACACTAGCACCTGAAGATATGACAGTAGAGCAATTAGTAACCATGGGACGCAATCCATATAAACCCTTTTTCAAAAATATAAATGATGCAGATATAGAGATTATCTATAATGCCATGCGTGCAACAGATGTATTTCAGTATCGCCACACTCCTCTATACTCATTATCTGGTGGCGAACGACAAAGAGTATGGCTAGCCCTAAGTTTAGCTCAAGAACCTCAGATACTGTTACTAGATGAACCTACTACATATTTAGATGGATATCATCAACTAGCACTAATGAAACTAATCGAATCAACCTATAAAAAGAGAAACATTTCCATTATCATGGTCTTACACGACTTAAACTTAGCATGTAAATATAGTCATCGCATTATTGCTATCAAGGATGGCACAATCGTTGGAGATGGTCCTCCCTCCACACTCATAACAGAAGATGCCATTGCCAAGTGGTTTGGGTTGCGAGTAGATATTCTATGGCGACAGCAAAAAGATATATCCTATCCAGTTTGTATTCCTTATGAAATTATATAAATTGCCTATCCAAATCAGGTATTTACAAACTATAAAAAAATCTTCTTATAATATAATCTATCTCGAAAGTATACCATAAGGTGACAACTATATAATAAGCATTACTATCAACTATACTAATAAGTATTTAACAAAACAAGATTAAAGTATGTAGTATATATAGAAAATTGCAATATTGTAAGTATTCACTATCACAGTTCCAATCTATGTTTATAAGTATAGACATTCCATAACTTATTTTTCTATCATAGAAAGGATGTAAAAAATGAATTATTTATCTTATAAGTCTAAAAAAAGAATACTTCACGCTGGCATTTTTATGGCCCTTGGTACTTCCATTTGTTATACATCTTCAGTATCTGCTATGGATAGTGTTACACCAAACAACCATCAATTAAATAGTATTGTTGTAACCGCTAATAGAACAGAACAATTAGCCAAAATCGTTCCGCAAGCTGTAGAAACAATCGACCAAGAGAAAATTCATACATTTTCAGCCACCGACGTAAGGCAAGCATTACGTATGGCTGATAACATTAGTGTCACAAAAGCAGGGATGACCGGTAATCAAGTAATGATTCGTGGACTTGACACCAGGCATACGCTACTATTAGTAGATGGTAAACGTATTGCTGGCGAAGATAGCGGCTCTACCACCAATGTATACGCCTTGAATCGCAATAATATAGATATCATTGATCGCATCGAAATTGTACGTGGACCTTCCAGTTCTCTCTATGGTTCAGATGCAATGGGTGGTGTTATTAATATAATCACTAAAATCCCACATACAGAACAAACGCGGTTTAATATTTCTACCGGGTCAGACAATCAGAATCTAGCGTTTGGTTATACTACAGGAAAGGTTGGACCTTGGCAACTTTCTTTCAATACGCGTCTGACTAATGTTAGACCTCAAAAACATGATGCATCTGGAGAAGTAGAAGAAGCACATGGACCTATGAAAACAATCAAAGTATTTGAAGGTTATGATCAACATTATTTTGGACAACAACGTTATTATAATCTAGATCTCATTTATGACTTACAAAACACTAATAAAAATAAGTTGCGAGTTGGATATAATTATTTTACAGAGCGAATGAAAACCACATTTGCTGACGTTAAAACAAAATCTACCAACAAATACTCTAAGAAGAATTACGCTAATATCTTCCATAATAATGGTTATAGTTTTGATGTCACTTATACAGGAAAAACTAAAAATAACGATTATCAGATTCAAACTTATTTTAATCAAATGGATAAAGAAACTAAATATACGAATGATATAAAAAAAGATATTTTCTATCCTAACGATATTGATTATGCCAATTATTATACTTGGGCTTTAGAAGGAAAAAATACATCCTATGTAAACGATAAGCATACGATTACTGCAGGTGGAAATATTCAAACTAGTACTTACAAAGGTACCCGTGTTTCAAAAATACGAGGCTTGCTAAAAAAACATACTATTACTACATTAGCAGCCTATATTGAAGATATGTGGCACATTAACTCTAAATTATTTGTGACTCCATCTGTTCGTTTTGATTACAATAGTCAATTTGGTAGCAACGCTACCTCCAAATTAGGCATCACATATACTATAACTCCTCACACGCGATTCAAAGCAAATTATGGCTATGGCTATAAGGCTCCAAGCATTAGTGAACTATATATGAATTGGGATCATGGATTTGTTACTATTCTTGGAAACGAAAATTTAAATCCTGAAAAATCTCGTAGCTTTGATTTCAGCATTGAAGAAGATCGTGGGAAAAGCTTTGGTAAGATTACCTATTACAACAAT
The DNA here is from genome assembly GCF_947090115.1 of Veillonella montpellierensis. NCBI lineage: Bacteria > Bacillati > Bacillota > Negativicutes > Veillonellales > Veillonellaceae > Veillonella > Veillonella montpellierensis. The sequence goes on along the minus strand of NZ_CAMUMS010000009.1, from coordinate 65,808 downwards.
TTAATAACTAATCTAATCGCAGCACAACCAGACTCTTCTTCTGCTCATCCTTCAACAGGAATGCCTCACGGGGCTCCAAGTCACTCTTCCTCCGCTCCTGTGTCTTCTCCAGCAGTAATGCCTCATGTTACTCCAAATCAACCTTCCTCACCTGCTCGTCCTCCAATGAGACGGCCTCATCTTGTTTATCAATATCAAAATATTGAAAAAGCTCAAATAAACGGCTTAGAATTTATGGTTGGTCGCCACTTAAATCCACATTGGACCATAAAATTCACTCATAACTTTATTGACGCTATCAATAAAAATACGCACGAGCGACTAGATAACCGTGTACGTCATCTAACAAAAATTATGCTAGAGTACGATAATCTAAAAAAACAAGGAACACATGCCGTATTGTGGAATGAAATCTATAGCAACTATATTTATAACAATAATCAATATAGCTATAATACCTTAAATCTATCCGTATACAAAAAATTCAATACTAATTTTTCTATGTATGCTGGCATTGATAATATCTTAAACAAAAAAGTGAAAGATATTTATTTAGATGGATATCAATGGAATATTGGTGCTGAATGGAAGTTCTGATAAAACATCCGTATTAGAAAAATTGACTCAATCCACACATTCTTTCTATAAATCTTGAAATTACTAGCTATCTTCATCAATAGAATCTCTTACGATCTATTATCAGTTGATATGTTCCTACTAATCTTCCCACTTGATAAATAGTACACAGGGTTAATAGATAAATCATATAAAAATCTATTAATTAAAATACATATATCTCATACCCATACATCAATAATAAAAAAATACTAATCTCATTTACAAAACATACAAAAGCCTACCTGGTGCAATGCACCAAGTAGGCTTTTTATTAGAATTGTTTCACAAGTCGTAGAGATTGCTTATTTGTAGTTTATACAATAAAAATGGTCGAATCACACTATGCTGTCCAATCCAATCATATAAATGCATTATATATTCAAAGTCACAATGATAAAGTACCATGAATATTTATTATCTATCGCTAACTTTCTTCAGTTATCAAGTATAACATATTTTTCTCTTTCTCATATGTTGAATATATTTTACTGTAAAATCCAATTTCATTAAAATGTAATAAAACTATGTAAAATAACTTAATGTCATCCATTCCCCAAAGTATAACGAATGTGCATGCTGTGAAAATGCTACTTTCATAATTCTCTGGTACCTTATAGAGTAACGAGAAGTACTATGATTTATACAATGATAGTATGCAAAAAATCCTTGTAAGCACTATGCTTACAAGGATTATACATATCGGCGTATTACGCTTTAGCAACTACTTGAGTTCCTTTATAATAGCCACATGTAGGGCAAACTCGATGAGGCATCATTGGTTCGTGGCATTGTGGACAAGCTACGTAACCAGGAGCTTCCAATTTCCAGTTAGCACGACGACGGTCGCGACGGCATTTTGATAATCTACGTTTTGGTACTGCCATTATCTGCACCTCCTTAACATAATCATTAGGTTAAATTAATCATCATCTGTATCAAGCAATGTTCGTAACACTGCCAATCGAGGATCTACCACAAAGGATTCACAAGAACAAGGTGAAACATTTAAATTTGCTCCGCAATGAACGCACAATCCTTTGCAATCATCCTGACATAACACTTGAGAGGGTTCATTGATGATTAATGTATCCCGTATGAGTTCTGTTAAATCAATGCATTCTCCATCAAATGAAGTGGCCTCTACATCAGTACTAATATCTCTTGTTTCTTTTGAAAAAGGAACAAATACTTCTTCATAAGGAACTGTAGCTCTATGTTCCACCGGCGTTAAACAGCGAGTGCATTCATAAGTGCCAACAGTGCCTACTGTACCAGTAACAATATAGTTCTGACCATCATACCAAAACTCACCACTAATGGTTATATCATGACCGCTCCAAGGAAAAGCAGTTACATCCCCAAGCTCAGTAGCTGGTTCTGTATAACTATAAGGAAATTTCTTTCCCATATGTTCTTTTGCTTGCTCTACTTGCAGTTTCATAATTTTTACCTCGACTATGATATTATATCGATTAAGCGTCTATTTGTCAATATACGCCATTAAAAAGCTGCTAGAGAAAATCTCTAGCAGCTTTTTCGATTACATTTCTTCAAATTGATCTTTGCCAACCCCGCATAATGGGCAAACATAATCATCTGGTTGATCTTCAAAAGCCATACCTTCTACTTCTGGATCATATACCCAACCACATACGACACATACGTACTTTTTCATAATAGGAACTCCCTTCATCCATATAACATATCCCAAAGATACTTATCTAAGTATTTTTATAAACTATTTACTATCTAACCTTAGTATAACAATAATATCGAAATTTTCCAATACTTTATACATATATTTATATGAATTTGAATATGCCTTTTACGAATATTCTATTCTATCCACCTCTTATACGGGCAATCATTGGTTATATATACCCATATTAATGTTTTTTCACATTCTATTCTGTATGCCTGGTGCAAAATAATCTATCATGATTACCAACCACGACCAGCGCCACCACCGCCACCGGATCCGCCACCAAAGCCTCGACCAGACCCGCGATTAGATCCACCGCCTCTACCAGATAGTATGAGGGAAATAATTAAATACGTTATGGTGCCGCCAAAGAATTTAAAGTCAACCACTACTAGGCACCCAACAACGAGTCCACCTATCAGCAGTTCCCATATGGAAAGAGGCTGTGCCTGTGACGATGCCATATATTTCTTATTAACTTTTACATGGCCCGTCAAATCAACGCCTTTATCTTGAGCAATCACTGACATCAATACTTTTGATACGGCTAACGTGCCTGCATCAAATTTATTGTTTTTAAATAAAGCTAGCCCGTAGTCATCGATAATTTGTCCAGCCTTCGCATCATTGAGTATTCCTTCTAATCCATATCCAACGCTAATATACACGCGTTTATCCTTAGGCGCTAACAAGAATACTAACCCGTTGTTATCTTTCTTAGTGCCTACGCCCCAATCACGCAATATAGACAGTGCATAATCATCTGCTGTATGTCCGTCCAATGAGTCAACTGTAACAACGGCCACTTGTGCCGACGTTTTCTCATCAAGTTCAGCCGCCATGGCATTGATAGTTTGTTTCGTTGTTTCTGATAGCACTTGTGCTTGATCGACCACATAAGTACCCGCACTAGGTTTAGCAGGAATTGCCGCTTGTCCCATGCCGTGACAACAAGAAAAAATTACTACCAATAGAGCAATACATCCCCACCAACGCCACTTCTTATTTGTTAGTATCATATAACGCTCTCCTCATAGTTAGAAAGATACCTTTGGAGCCGCGTTAGCATTTTGCTCAGCTTGGAAATAATCTTTTTGTGTAAAGCCCATTATACCTGCATAAATGGATTTAGGAAATGTACGAATTGCTTGATTATACTCTTTAACAGAACTATTATAATCTTTACGTGCCACCGCAATTCTATTTTCTGTACCAGCTAATTCATCTTGTAAGGCACGGAAGTTTTGATCCGCTTTCAAATTCGGATAATTTTCGCTTACCATCAACAATCGACTCAACGCACTAGATAATTCACCATCAGCTTGTGCCATTTCATCAACTGTTTTCGCCCCTCCTAATTTAGCACGCGCATCGGCTACGGCTTGAATACTTTTTTCTTCATGCGCAGCATATCCTTTTACGGTGCTTACCAAATTAGGAATTAAATCATTACGTCGTTGCAACTGTGTTTGCACTTGAGAAAACTGATTATTAGTAGCTTCATCCATAGCGACTAACCCATTGTAGCCACTAACTAACCAAATACCAACTAATACAATGACACCAATAATAATTAGCCATGTTTTTTTCATATATACCAACCTACTTTCTTATACAATTATACTACGAGAAATGGTATAGACTATATGCTAGAGTAATTCATACCTAGTATACTAAGTCCAATAAAATAGTATCTATTCAGGATTACTTCACTACTTAGTAAACACCCTGCACTAAAGATATAACTTATAATATACTACTCTATCATTCTATCCATATCATATATAGTATCGCAATCTTTCATATTAGATTTATTATATCACATTGCTTCAATAAGTTCCCATCCGCTCATTATATGTATCGCATCATATTAGGCCAGTAAAAGTAAGGTCTTGCAGCTGTTTTTCAACACATTGGTTTACCTTTTACGGTCACTAAAAAGACAAAATGCCGATAGAACTAGGTGTTTCCTAGTTTTATTGGCATTAAAAACAACACGTTTTATCCTATAGCCTATTTTCTCCCCCATTGAAAGTTAGTCTACTGTGGCAGCATAGAATTAACACTAACAATTACGCCAAGAGTAATAAAAGGGCAACGCCACTCACCAGTAGCGTCACCCTCGAATCGTCAATATCCAGTAACAATGATACAGACTATGCTATCTCTTATATTGTTGTAGGAATCGTGCCATTTTACTTTGTACCTGTGATAATTCTTCTACAGTTGGCAAATAGACAATGCGGAAATGATCTGGATCTTTCCAATTGAACCCACGTCCATGAACGAGCATAACTTTTTCTTGTTTCAAAAAGTTTAATACAAATTGTTCATCATCTTGCACATCGTACATGGTCAAATCAATTTTAGGGAAAATATAGAGCCCTGCTTTCGGTTTCATAGCCGATAAACCAGGAATCGCATTCACCGCTTCATAGATAAAGTTACGCTGTTCATAAATGCGTCCTCCCGGCAACAAGAGCTTGTCAATAGATTGAGTCCCACCCAAGGATGTTTGCACAATTTGCTGGGCTAGCACATTAGAACACAAGCGCATATTAGCGAGCATATTAATGCCTTCAATGTACCCTTTTACATGTGTTTTAGGACCAGATAGAACCATCCAACCTACACGAAACCCAGCTACGCGATGTGATTTCGACAAACCATTGATCGATACGACAAACAAATCCGGAGCTAAGCTGGCCAATGCAATATGTTCATGTCCATCCATAACTAATCGGTCATAAATTTCATCCACCAATAAAATAAGGCCATGTTCTCTAGCAATTTGTATAATCTCTTCTAACACTTCTTTCGAGTATAAAGCACCCGTTGGATTATTAGGATTAATGACAACAATAGCTTTTGTCCGATCTGTCACCTTGCTACGCATATCTTCAATATCAGGATTCCATTCCGCTTGTTCATCGCAAAGATAGTGAACCGCATTACCGCCAGCCAAGCTAACACAGGCAGTCCATAATGGATAATCTGGCATAGGCACTAACACTTCATCGCCATTATCTAGCAAGGCCTGCAACGATAAGGAAATTAATTCAGATGCGCCATTTCCCATATAAATATCATCTACATCAACATGAGGAAACCCTTTAAGCTGACAGTATTGCATAACGGCTTTACGAGCAGAAAATAAACCCTTTGAATCAGAATATCCTTCACTTTCACGAGCATGAAGAATTAAATCGCGAATCACTTCATCTGGTGCTTCAAAACCAAATTCTGCGGGATTTCCTGTATTCAAACGTAATATGCTTTCTCCATTAGCACGCATGCGATTGGCTTCTTCTAACACGGGGCCACGAATATCATAGGCTACATGTTCCAACTTCTGCGATTTATTAAATTCTTTCACGAATATCAGTCCTAACTTCACAATGGGTAATCGATTGGCACTAAAACAAATCATACCTTAACAAACTATAATAAATTATCTCTTATTATACACTATTTACCAAAAATAGTTTATCATTCTTTCAAAACCATTTGCCTTTGTACCATACTACTAAGCAACACTACGCATAGTCTATCATGAAAAAATCTAAGAATCGTCAAAACAAAAATATAGTTTTATTTGTTATACATATACCCATAGGTCATTGGCATATCATTATTAGTACCTTTGGTATATAAGATTTGATAAATATCAATATTTCCCATTCTAAATGCAGAAGCACAGCCTGACAAATATAGTCCCCACATACGGCTAAATTCTTTACCATATGTTTGGATAACCTTTTCTTCTACTTGTTTATAATTTTCATACCACTTATCCAAGGTTTTAGCATAATGGCGGCGCAAGTTTTCGATATGTTGTACTTGATACCCCATGTTAGATCCAGCCGTCAATGTTTCGCTTAAGCTTGGAATATATCCGCCCGGGAAAATATAGTTAACAATCCATGGATTACTTTCACTTTCCATTTGGCACATAATAGCATGAAGTAAAAATACACCTTTATCTTTTAACATTAAGTTAACTTTAGCTAAATAGGCAGCCAATCGTTTTTTACCTACATGTTCAAACATACCAATACTGATAATTTTATCAAACTGTTCTTTAGTATGATCAATTTCAATATAATTCTGTAATCTAATATCGACTAAGTCTTCTAGGCCTAATTTTTTAATTCGTTCAGTGGCACCAGCATATTGTTCCTCACTAAGAGTAATCCCCGTAGCCTTAACTCCGTATTTTTGTGCAGCGCGAATAACTAGCCAGCCCCAACCACAACCAATATCCAATAAATGCTCACCTGGTTTTAAGTTAAGTTTGCCTAAACTATGATCAATTTTCTGTAATTGTGCTGTTTCCAACGTATCTGTATCGTTTTCAAAATATGCACACGAATAAGACATAGTTGGGTCTAACCATAAACGATAGAAATCATTTCCTAAATCATAATGACTATGAATATTATCTTTTTCTGCTTTTATTTCCTGTTTTTCATCTACTGCAAATAGCTTTAACTTGTCTTCTAACTCTTTTATAGTAAGCGTACTATGATTATTATCATACATAGTTTTAATAATATCATCCATGCTACCTTCAAAATCGACGATGCCTTTCATATACGCTTCCCCGATTGTAAGAACTAAATCTGTATGCAAATCTTCTGTAGATGGTTCTTGATTAAATATCACTGTAAACTTAGGGTTGTCTCCATAGGATACTAATTCTCCATCCCAATATTTTACGTTGAAATTAGCCTTTTTCCATAATTTTAATGCATTTTTCAGTATTGCTTTCTTTAACATATATAGGTCACCTTCTCATTATCTGATAATTAATTTTAGTCTATCAATATAATAAAACTATTTTTAATAAATGAATAGGCAGAATAAAATTATATATTTATTAAAAATTTTTATATGTTTATATACTCAAATAAAGATTAAAAAATATCAACTAACTATAAATCATAATCGCATATATGACAACACTAAAATTTCATATATATTAAATTTATCATATATATTACGGTCGTCAAATTTCATATCAATTATCACTACAATCACTAATCGATTAGATATATCATCTATTCTATTTTTCTATTTTATGATATCAATTTTCATTTACACAAACTATTATACAACCGCTATTTTAAAATTGCTAGGTATCAGCAATTATGTGTAAATTAGGAAACTATCGAATACTAACTAGTCCCAATCATTGTACATCGTCAAATTTACACATGCTTATAGCTACATGCATATGAACCTACAAAAAGGGCTGTAAGGAAATGTGATTGAAATCTCCTTACAGCCCCTAAGCAATATGTTTTATAAAGGACGAGTACTTCGCTTAATAGTACCTATCGTATTATAGTATCTATTATTCAAATTCGAACCCTGTTAATAAATAATAGGCCTCTTTGTATTTATTAATTGTTTTATCGATAATTTCCTGTGGTAAAGTATCCGATGGATGTGCCTTCAAATAATCGCGAACAAATTGTTTATCATACGACGGTTGACCATGTCCCACTTCATAGCCTTTTAGTGGCCAAAATCTACTATTATCAGGTGTTAAAATCTCGTCGCCCAATGTGATTTCTCCATGTTCATCAAGGCCAAATTCAAATTTAGTATCCGCAATAATAATGCCTCGTGTTAAAGCATAGTCCGCACATTTATAATAAAGCAATAGAGATAATTTCGCCAACTTATCCATGTATTCCTTACCCTTGCCAGGGAAAAATTGATTAATCCACGCTTCTCCTTCTTCCATAGAAATATTCATATCATGCTCACCGACGGGTGCCTTCGTAGAAGGTGTAAAAATAGGTTCAGGTAATTTTTCGCACTCTTGTAAATTACTAGGAAGAGAAATTCCACAAACATGTCCATCTTTTTGATAACTTTCCCATGCACTACCAGTAATATAACCGCGTACAATACATTCTACAGGAATCATTTCTAATTTTTTTACTAACATGGTCTTGTCTTTAAATTCAGGCCTTTGAAAGTATTCTGGCATATCGTCAAGATTCACGCTAATCATATGATTTGGTACTGTATCCCTTGTAAAATCCAACCAAAATAATGACATTTTATTAAGAATTGCTCCTTTTTGAGGGATTGTATCTTTTAAAATAGTATCAAATGCAGAAATGCGATCGGTACAAACAATCAGTAAACTATCATCTAAGTCATATAATTCACGCACTTTACCAGATTTAAAAGGAACATATTCTTTCATTTTTTAGACCTCCTAATAAAAAGATTTCTATTAATTAATTATTATTATATATCAATTTTCTATTAGATTCAATACGCAATCATACTATGTGGGATATAAAAAAAGGTGAGTCTATAGACTCACCTTTTTTCTAATAAGTTTCCCACTTCTTCAATGATCAATCGTGCCAATTCACGCTTTGTCATATTCGGTATTCTTTTTGTGTTTCCGTTTGGATATAAAAAATAGCCTTCATTCGTATCTACATTAAATCCTGCATTAGATTGACTCACATCATTAGCAACTAACATATCTAACTGTTTCTTTTTCACTTTGCCAAAACCATATTCTAATAAGTTTTTAGTTTCTGCTGCAAAGCCCACCAACACTTGATGTTTCTTAGTAGCACCAAGTCCTGCCAAAATATCTGGATTTTTAACTAATTTCAAGGTCATAGTTTCCATTTTTTTGATCTTATGTTCTTCTACTTGTGCCACGCAAAAATCAGCTACTGCTGCTGCCATAATAACTGCATCTACTTGAGGATACTGCTCATCTACCACTTCTTTCATAGACATAGCAGAATCCACTGGTATATACGTTACGTGCCTAGGCACCTCTAATGATGTAGGAGCACTCACAAGAATGGTCTTAGCCCCATACATAGCCGCTTGTTCTGCAATGGCATAGCCCATTTTTCCACTAGATCGATTGCTAATATACCTGACAGGATCAATCGCTTCTTGTGTACCACCTGCTGTTACCAATATTGTTTTATTTGCCAATCGTGTAGGATCTATTGTTTCATGTAATTGTAGCTCTAACCAATTGACAATATCTTCTGGCTCAGGTAATCGACCAATTCCCTCTGTATGACATGCTAATTGTCCTACAGCTGGTTCCATAATGGCATATCCTAATTCTTCTAAATATGCTAAATTACGTTGAGTAATAGGATTTTTATACATGGCAGAGTTCATGGCTGGGCATATTAATTTTTTACCTTCTGTAGCCATAATCGTCGTGGTTAGCATATCATCCGCAATACCATTAGCAATTTTACCTATCACATTAGCTGTAGCAGGCACGACGATATAAGCATCTGCCCATGTGGCCAATGCGATATGTTCTACATCCCAATTATGGATTTCATCCCACATACTAACCGCTACAGGATATCCACTAATTTCGCCAAAGGTCAATGGAGATGCAATACGTGTGGCATTTTGCGTCATAATCACTTTAACTTCAGCACCGGCTTTCCGTAAGCGGCTCACTACTTCAATCGCCTTATAGGCAGCTATGCCACCAGATACAGCTACAATAATATGTTTACCTTTTAATACTGCCATCATGAGTTCAACTCCAAGCCAATTTATTTAATGCCTTCTTTAGTACGAACAAAGCCAATCTTTTTATTTGCAATTTCATGAAACGCTAAGGATACTGCTTTATCTGTATCCAAGCCTTTTTCATCTACCAATACAGGATCTCCATCTGTCAACTCTCTTGCCCGTTTCGCAGCAAGGGTTACCAATGTATATTTGCTGTCCACTTCTTCTTCTAATTTTAATAATGGTGGTGTTACCATCATATTCAATCACTCCTTTGTCATGTATTGCTTATAAATATCTTGAATTTTTTCTTTATTGCGACTAATTTTACAAGCTTCTGCTCGCAAAATAGAAGCTACTTTTTCTACTGCTTCATCTAGTATATCATTTACTACAATATAATCATACCGATGAGCTAACGCTAATTCTGATGAGGCTAAGGACAATCGCTTATTGATAACATCTTGTGCATCTGTCCCCCGCCCATTTAAGCGATTTGAAAGCACGCTCAAAGATGGTGGCACAATATAAATAAATACGCCATCGCTGAAGGCATCTTTAACTTGCATTGCCCCTTGAATATCAATTTCCAAAATCACATGTTTGCCTTCATCTAACAAGTCCATAACATGTGCTTTCGGTGTACCATAATAATTATCATATACCTTAGCATATTCTAAAAAATCACCTTGTGCCAATAATTCTTCAAATTGCTCTTTTGTTCTAAAGAAATAGTTAATGCCTTCTTTTTCACCTACTCGTGGATCTCGTGTCGTCATAGATACAGAGTACACTAAGTTAGGCATTTCTTTTCGTAATTCGGAGCAAATGGTTCCTTTACCTGCACCAGATGGACCAGATATGACTATTAATAAACCTCGTTCTTTCATCATCTGCTTATGCCTCTGTAGTTTCTTCTACTGCATCTTGTTGTATAATGCGATGCGATACTGTTTCTGGTTGTATGGCCGATAATACCACATGTCCACTGTCCATAACTAAGACAGCCCGTGTTTTACGCCCATAGGTAGCATCAATTAACAAGCCCTTATCTTTTGCATCTTGTATCATACGCTTAATAGGTGCCGATTCTGGACTAATAATGGCAATCGCCCGATTAGCGGCTATCATATTACCAAAACCTATATTCAACAGTTTAATGCCCATACGCTACACTCCTTGCCATCACTCAATATTTTGGATTTGCTCTCTAATCTTCTCCAATTCACATTTTAATTGTAGAACTCTATCGGTAACTATCAGTTCTGTACATTTTGACCCCATCGTATTAACTTCTCGATTCATCTCTTGTAATAGAAAGTCTAATTTTCTTCCTATAGCATTAGTATCTGTTAAAGTATTTTTTAATTGTACCACATGTGCACTAAATCTTACAATCTCTTCTGTAATATCTGTCTTATCTGCCACAATAGCAACTTCTTCTAATATACGTTCTTTCGTACTTTCCAGTTTCATAGTGTCTATTATAGAAAGAATTTTATGCGTAATCCGCTCTTGATACTTAGCCACCACATCATCCTTATGGCATTCAATATCAGACAACAGATGTTCAATATACTCAATCCGTTTTAACAAGTCCTTCGCTATGCAAGTTCCCTCCACTTGCCGCATATGTACTAAATTCATGAGTGCCTCTTCCATGGCATTTTCTATCAATGTTACCATAGTAGATTCATCTATCTTTATAGCATCCACACATATCCACTCTCTCGATACACTAGTAACAGCTTCAAATGGCACGTCTTCGATAGATGTAAAAAATCCTTCTTCCACTAGCATAGTTTGAATCTTTTCTTTTAACGAACGATCGATCACAATATTCTTTCCATCTGCACGATCATCTACTAGAGTAATCGCTACATCTACTTTGCCTCGCTGGATAGATGTTTGTATCATATTGCGAATCCTCTATTCCATAGCTCCTATGGGCCGATCGGTTTTAATAAAAATATCACAATACCTTGCATTGACAGTTTTTAATTCTACAATGCATTGTATGTCACCCATAACAGCACTACCACGACCAAAGCCGGTCATACTTTTCATTAGAGAGCCTCCTCATTCATGGGCCATATAGCCTATATTTTCTAATTCGCCTATTGCATTACGATATTACATATATTTCTATATAAGCTTATCATAACACGTTATAGACTTTCATAACATACTACCTAATAACTAGCAATAATTGACATGCAACACATCCATTCATTGTATTCGATGCTAGCCAGCAATTCCTAGTATAAGCGAATATTTGTACGTCGCACTGAGATCATTTATAAAATTTCTTTGAATATATGTTTATTTACTATTATACTATGTAAATAGAAAGGATGATATATATGAACCTAGATGGCTTAACTATGTCCGTTCTGACTAGAGAATTATCACAGGCTTTATTAGACGGTCAATTACAACGGATCTATCAAATAGATAAAACAACCTTAGTGTGTAAAATTCATACTGACAAGGAAAATCATGACCTAGTAATCACTGTTGGCAACAAGCCGGCTATATATCTAAGCCCGCCCCTACAAGATTTGCCAAAAGAACCTACCTCGCTTTGTATGTTTTTACGCAAACATATAGAGGGAAGTCGCATCACTACAGTAGAGCAGATTCATTCAGACAGAATTATCTGTATCCACATGGATAAACTCGAACTAAATGGTACCATATTGAGGACTAACCTCTATATTGAACTCATGGGAAAATATTCAAACTGTATTTTTGTGCAAAATAGCATTATATTAGATGCACTCATTCATGTAACACCACTAATGAATCGTGAAAGAACAATTATGCCCAAAGCGTCTTACGAATTACCGCCTAATGCAAATCGGGTCAGCCTATTCGACTTTAGTGCCACAGAAATTGAAAATTTACTTCATACATTTCATCAAGATACGCTAAGCAATACGATTCGTTCTATTTTTAATGGATTTGGTACGCCTTTACTGAAAGAAGTACTCTATCGAAGTCAATTATCTAAGTCCATCGCTTTTGATGAAATCACCCAGGAACAGTGTCAAGCATTAGCTAGTAACCTCTATGAGCTAGGAAAAGAAATTAATAGTTCTCACCAACTGTATGAATATACATTTATGAATAAAGCAGTGATTTCTCCCATTCCCTTGCAATACGACACATTCGATGAACCTATCATGTATGATACTCTATCGAAAGCTATCGCTACTGCTATTCAAAAAAGTGGAGCCATTGCTACGGCAGATAAAGAACTCGAAAAAAAGCTTTTACAGTCCATCAAAAAAGAAGAATTACGGCATAGCAAAATTCAACAAGAATTAGATGATACATCTCACATGGATCAATATAAAGAATACGGTGATTTACTCATGATTTATGCGTACTTACCTGTCCATTACAAAGAAGAAATCACGGTCGATAATTTACTTGTATCACCTACAAGACCTATAACGATACCTTTAGATCCTCAATTAACCGTATCTGGAAATGCTCAGCGCTATTATAAATTATATACGAAATTGAAAAACCGTATCCAAAGTGGTCGCTTTCAGTTAGAACAAAGTAGCCGCAAGTTAGACTATCTCCAATCTATCGTATATAGTCTGTCTCTCTGCCAAGATAAAATGACATTACAAGAAATTTATAATGAATGTATGGATTTAGGCATTATAAAAAAATCTAAAAAGCCTCTTTCCTATAAGTTAAAGAAAGAAAACTTTATACACCTCACCTTAGATGATGGTGACGTATATATTGGTAAAAATAATAAGCAAAATGACTATTTAACCCATACATTTGCTAAACCTACTGATCTATGGTTTCACACAACTAACATACAAGGTTCCCATGTAATTTTACGATCCAGTCACGAACCAAGCGAGGATACCATTATTAAAGTGGCCTGTTATGCAGCTTTTTATAGCAAGGCAAAAGATTCTTCAAAAGTACCTGTTGATTATGTACGCGTTCGTTATATCAAAAAGCCGCCTGCTTCTCCATTAGGATTTGTTACGTTTACGAATCAAAAAACGCTATATGTAGACCCATTGGAACCAGAACTAGAATTGATTGCCAAGGGCTAACATCTCATTCATGACTAAAAAAAGTACGTATACAACCTGTCATCATGGATTTCTATGACACTCTTGTATACGTACTCTTTTATTATATTATGGTATATTATTTGGCTTGCTCATTGCGGCCAGAATTTTTCAAACTTTCCCTGTTTTGGCGCAAGCTTTCTAAGGTCTTTTCTAGATTACTTTCCACATATTTTAATACATCACCAGCATATTGAATGGAACTACTTTTTAATTCTTCAGAGGATTGATTTGCATAGGTAATGATTTCATTCGCATGTTCTTGTGCCTGTTTCACCAATTCACTTTCTTCTGTTAGTTTCGCAATATAATCCTTAGCTTGGGCGATTAGCGTATCCGCTTGACGTTGTGCATCGGCTAAAATTTTATCTTTTTCATTAACAATTCGACGTGATTCTTCTAATTCCAATGGCAACGATTCGTTAATAGAGTCAAGAATGTGCATGATATCATCTTCTTCAATCATCTTTTTTGTCGTCATTGGAATACGACCACTTGTTTCAATTAAATTTTCTAAATCTTCAAGTAATTTTTCAGTTTTCATTCTATTCACTCCTATTATTCTCACCATTAAATTTAGATTCTAAAGCAAGTTTAACTTCCTCTGGTACTAACCCATCCAATGAACCGCCGAATTTAGCTAATTCTCGAATACCTGTAGAACTTACAAAAGAATATTTATTATTCGTCATAATAAACATCATTTCAATATCATCATCCAAATATTTAGCAAATAAGGCCCGTTGAAATTCATACTCAAAGTCACTTAATGCACGAAGGCCTCTAATGATGATATGACTATTTTTAGATTTCACATAATCATTTAATAGGCCTGTGGCAAAGTCCACTTCAATATTCGGTATATGCGTAACCGATCGACGAATTAGCTCTGCCCGTGTTTCCATCGAAAACAAAGAATGTTTAGCCGGATTTTCGCAAACAGCTACAATTAATTTATCCACCAATTTGCTGGATCTCTCAAAAATATCTATATGACCTTGTGTAACAGGATCAAAACTTCCTGGGCAAACACCTATGCGCACAAAAGCAACTCCTTCCAAGCTTATTTTTTAACACAATAAGATACCATGGTATAGCCAAATTTTTGTTCTTTTATACAAACCCAATCTTCTGGCAATATAGGAATTTCTTTTTCATGTCGTTCTAAAATAAGCATTCCATCTAGTGCTAATATATTACAACCCACTACCATTTCTATTGTAGCATTAATATAATTTTTCTCATATGGTGGATCAGAAAAAATATAATCAAATTGTTGTCCTTCTAAAAATTGACTCACGCGAGCTAAGGAACATGATACAACATGTAGTCTATCTTCTAAATGGCAATGCTTTGCATTTTCTACTATCAACGGTTTAGTCACTCGATCTACCGCTATTGCATGACTAGCGCCCCGACTTAATGCTTCAAGTGCCATGGCACCTGTCCCTGAAAATAAATCTAATATTCGTTTTCCCGGTATCCCGTAATTCGCCACTACATTAAATATACTTTCTCGCACCCGATCTAATGTAGGTCTTGTAGTAACCCCCTTAGGTGCTTTCAATGTATGTCCTTTTGCAATACCTGAAATAATTCTCATAACTTCCTCACTCTGACGATATTATTAATTATAGTATATAACTATATAAAATAAAAGTCTTATCTTTTATAAATATGATTCAACTTTCATTTCTCGTTGCATTAATTCTGCTAATGCCTCCAATGGTGTTTTATGATTATATAATATATCATATAAAGCTTGTGTGATTGGCATATCAACATCATGTTCCATCGCCATACGATGTACAATTTCCACCGCATAAAAGCCTTCTACCACCATATTGGTTTGGCTCATAATATCATTCATAGATTGTCCCATAGCAAGTTGCTGTCCTGCAGCTCGATTTCGACTATGTTGACTCATACACGTAGCAATTAAATCTCCTATACCAGCCAACCCAGCATAGGTTTCTTTTTTAGCGCCAAAAGCAACGCCAAACTTTGTCATTTCATAAAGTCCTCTTGTTAACAAAGTGGCCTTTGTGTTGTCCCCTAGCTGCAATTCATCCACAATGCCTGCTGCCAAGGCAATAATATTTTTAGTGGCTGCTGCTAGCTCTAATCCTATATAATCATCATTCACATAGACTCTAAAATTACTAGAATTTAATGCGCCTTGTACTTGTTTAGCAATCGTCATATCTTTAGCCGCTACGACTGTAGCCGCAGGTAGTCCCCGACCTATTTCTTCTGCATGGTTAGGTCCTGATAGAATGGCTAAGTGACAATCATCACCTAGTTCTTCCTCGATGACTTTCAACAATAGGGTCCCTGATGAGCGATCAATACCTTTCGAGCATAACACTAACACAGCATTGTTAGGAATTTGCTTTTTTATAGACTGTAATGTAGTTCGTACATATACAGATGGCGTTACCAATAACACAATCTGCACATCTCGTAATGCCTCTTCACTAGATGAAGTAATGGATAACGCAGTAGGCAACATAACACCTGGTAAGTATTCTGTATTTTCTCTTCTGTTCGTTAATAGATTCGCAAATTCTGGACGACGACAATATAAATACGTATCGTTGCCTGCTTCCACCGATTTAATGGACAAGGCTGTCCCCCAACTTCCAGAACCGATAATTGCAACTTTCATATTATTCACCACGTTTCACTCGTTCTACTTTTAATTCTTTACCTTGTAATAATCTCACTATATTTTCACGATGACGAAAGATAACAAATATAGCCGCAATAGCACCGAATATAATGTATTCTACGGGCTCATCAAAAGCATACATCAATATAGGAATTGATGCGGCCGCCACAATAGAGCCTAGTGATACAAATTTAAATAGTAAAACTAATATACCCCAAATAACAAACGCAATACCTGCTACTGCTGGAGATAAGGCAATGATAACACCTAATCCAGTAGCTACACCACGACCGCCTTTTCCTTTTAAAAAGATGGACCAATTATGACCAATCATCGCCATAATGCCACCTAATATCATGTATAGTGGTGAGGTACCCATCATCAGCCATACACCAATACTGCCTTTTATAGCATCACAGAAAAAAACCGGTAATGCTGCACGCCAGCCCAGTACACGATAGGTATTAGTAGCACCAATATTTTTGCTGCCAAATTGACGTACATCCGTGTGAAAGCAAAGTTTGCCAATGAGTAATCCACTAGGGATCGAGCCTAATAGATAGGCTAGTATAAATTTTCCTATAAGCATAGTCTCATCCATTACTCATCGTCCCTTCGTTTACCACGCAATATAAGACGAATCGGTGTCCCTTCAAATCCAAAGGATTCACGCAATCGATTTTCTAAAAAGCGCATATAAGAAAAATGTATCAATGTCGGATCGTTAACAAACAAGATAAATGTAGGCGGTTTCACGCTTGCTTGTGTCATATAGTAGATTTTAGGCGTTTTACCATTTCGTGATGGCACAGGATTGACCGTTTGTGCATCTGCTAATAATTGATTCAATGTACCTGTAGCAACACGTCGATACTGTTGTTCGGATACAAATTTCAGCATATCTGCTAACCGATGAATACGCTGTTTCGTCAATGCAGATGCAAATAGAATGGGTGCGTATTGTAAAAAACCTAGTTCATCATAAATATCTTCTATATAGCGAATTGTTGTTTTACTATCTTTTTCTACCAAATCCCATTTATTAACAACAATAATCATGCCCTTTCCAGCTTCATGCGCATAACCAGCAATTTTTTTATCTTGCTCTGTAACTCCATCAACGCCATCAATCACAAGCACAACTATATCAGCCCTATCTACAGAGCGCAAGGAACGTACAATACTGTAGCGCTCTACGGCTTCTTCTATTTTTGATTTTCTCCGCATGCCAGCTGTATCAATCAATACAAACTTCTGTCCTTCATGCATCCAATGGGTGTCGATAGAATCTCGTGTAGTACCTGCTACATCACTAACAATCACCCGCTCCTGTCCCAATAGAGCATTCGTTAAGGACGACTTTCCTACATTAGGACGCCCAATTAACGCCACATGAATTGTGTCTTCTTCATCTTGCTCATTAGTCCCATCAGGAAAGTAACTAACTACCTGATCTAGTAAATCTCCTAAATTCATTAAATTTTTAGCAGAAATACCAATAGGATCGCCAACACCCAGATTATAGAATTCATAAATATTCGGTTCTTGGTTGATACTATCAATTTTATTGACCACGAGTATCACCGGTTTGCCACTAGTACGCAAAATAGTAGCCACTTCTTCATCTGCATGTACAATGCCTTGTTTACCATCTACAACAAACAAAATTACATCTGCTTCTTCTATGGCTAACTCGGCTTGCAAGCGCATCATTTTAGGAATCACATGGCTATCTTCATTAATGAATTCAATGCCCCCTGTATCAATCATCGTGAATTCACGATTTAACCATTCCCCATCAAAATAAATTCTGTCACGAGTGACACCAGGAATGTCTTCTACTATAGAAATGCGTTTATTTACGATAGCGTTAAATAGTGTAGACTTTCCCACATTAGGTCTCCCTACTACTGCCACTAAAGGTTTTGCCATATATTCATCACCTCTGTCCTTGTCATATTAATTCATTATATATTTTACCATACAATGACTGGTTACACTAATAATAAAAGGCTACAGCAATACGTACCGAAGTACATACTGTGTAGCCTTATATAATTTACCGATCAACTGAATGGTAAGATCAAATTATTCAGCTTCTTCAGCAACTTCTTTAGATTCCATTAATTCAGTTAATGCCAATCCTAATTTCTTAGCATCTTTATCTAAAGAAATAATTTTAACTTCTATATCTTGACCACGAGTCAAGTAATCTTCTACTTTAGCATTTCGTTGTTTAGTGATTTGTGAAATGTGTAATAAACCTTGAATGTCATCATTAACAGCTACAAATGCACCGTAAGCAACTAAGCGAACTACTTTACCTGTAATAACATCGCCTACATGCAATGTTTCTTCCGCTACATCCCAAGGAGATTTGCTTAATGCTTTTAATGATAAGGATAATTTGTTAGTTTCTGGTTCAAACGATTGTAATTTCACTTCAATTTCTTGACCTACAGTTAACACATCTTCAACTTTTTTAATTTTTTGCCAAGAAATATCGGAAATGTGAAGTAATCCTTCAATGCCACCAATATCAACAAATGCACCATATGGCATAATCTTACGAACAATACCTTTGTAAGTTTCGCCAACAGTAATATTTTTCAAAGCTTCTTCTAATTTAGCTTGTCGTTCTACTTCAAGTACAGCTCGACGAGAAAGAACTAAACGATTTTTCTTTTCATCGATTTCTAATACTTTCGCTTCAAATTCAGTATTTACTAAGCTGTCAAGCGATTTAACAAAATGTACATCACCTTGGCTCAATGGGATAAAACCACGTAAAGATTTAACAGTAACCACTAAACCTGCAGGAATAGCGTCGATACCTTTACATACGATTGGTTCATCTTTTTCTTGTGCTTCGATGACATATTGCCAATCTTCGTCTTTAGCCAAACGAGTAATAGAAAGATATACAGGATTATCTTCTTTAATATGGTTCATAATAACAGCTTTAATTTCATCGCCATCATGAAGAACATCTTTAGCAGATGCAGGTGCAGGATATGCAATTTCAGATTTATTCAAAACTGCTTCTGTCTTTAAACCAAAAATAGATACATAAGCACGTTCATCTTCAATCTGTACAACTGTACCTTCAACTACGCAACCTTTTTTTAGATCCTCTGCTTTCGCAGACTCAGCTGCTAATAATTCTTCAAATTCTTTCATTGTCTTAATGACCTCCTTAATTATCCAGTCAGGAGTTGATGCTCCGGCTGTGACCCCTACTGTCTGTGTGTCTTTAAACCACGCCAGTTGTAATTCAGTAGCGGTTTCTATGTGATATGTAGTACAGCCAACATCGCGACAGACCTCTGCAAGTCTAGTCGTGTTGCCCGAGTTTTTACCACCTATCACAATCATAAGGTCCACCTCTTTAGCAAGTGCTACTGCTGAACTTTGTCGTTCCTGTGTAGCCGTGCATATAGTTTTGAAAACCTTAAGATTTTTAGACTTAGTCTCTAATATGTCTATTATACTTTGAAATTTAAATTGTGAAAAGGTGGTTTGTACAACAACTCCCATTTTTTCCACGATTGGTAGATTTTTGGCGTTTTCTTCCGTTTCAACGATTATAGCTTTGTTTCCAGACCATAAGTTAATACTTTTGACCTCAGGATGGTCTTTTTCACCCAAAATCACCAACGTCATACCTTCTTCAACAACGGAAGCTGCGTCACGTTGTGCTTTTTTCACGTGAGGACACGTTGCATCGATCACATCGAGGCCTCGACATTTTGCTTCTTCATACACAGCAGGTCCCACTCCATGAGATCGAATAATAACGGTCCCTTCTGGAATATCCTGCAACGTATCAACGCTCCCCACCCCTTTATCAGCTAATTTCCCCACTACTTGAGGATTATGAATAATCGGGCCCAAGGTATAACTTTCTCTATCACTATCAGCTGCTTCTAGAGCCATTTGCACTGCTCGTTTAACGCCAAAGCAAAAGCCACAATTCTCTGCTATTTTAATTTCCATATAGCATAACCTTTCTACTGTATTTTACTATTGTGCATGATGTAGCACTATTATGTGTTATAGTATGCCTAATAATTCCCTTATATATTTAGATATATACTGTAATCTGCTAGCACACATCACTCTACATAAACTATTCTAATTTCTAGTATAGTTCTTTCCTATTCAATGATACTCTACTCCCACTAACTGAAAACACAGGAGTTAAAAAGTCTAACATTTACTATTCAATACTAACCTAGTTTTACCAATACTCTTATGATGAATAGAAATGCTTCTAATCGTACTGATTATTGTACATACGGTTATAACATAAATCCACTGCGATATGGTGTATGTTCATAACGTCCGCTTTCATAATCATCTATCATCCGCTGAATAGCACTTTTTACCGTCTCATTAACGGCCTTTATATTTTCAGCTGTTGCTTTATCTTTACGTACAGGAATCAAATCGCCAATAATAATAGCCACACCATGTCGTTGTATATCATAGGTTCCTATCGTAGCAATCGGTACAATGCCAACACCTGTACGTAGTGCTATAGATGCAGCACCATCATGAAACCTGCCTAATTTACCAGGTTTTTGTCTAGATCCTTCAGCAAAAATTCCCAACACTTCTTTATGTTTCAATAACCCCATCGCATGACGTATAGCAATTTTATCAACTGTACCTCGATGCACAGGAAATGCGCCTAACCAAGTACAAAAAAATCGTGAAATGGGATTAACGAATAGTTCCGCCTTAGCCATAAAATGTGCATGACGCGGAATGGCATACCCTAATACAGGCGGATCAAAATTGCTCAAATGATTCGGAACAACGATAACAGGGCCCTCTTTAGGGAACTCATCACGACCATAGACTTTTGTTTTATAATACCAACCAAACACAATGCTAAATGCACTGCGCCATAAAAAATTACCAAATTTATTCATCTTTGATTCGCTCCTGTACTAATGATAAAATACGCTTCACCGTTTCATCAAAAGACAAATGACTAGAATCTACCACGATTGCATCGTCTACACACATCAATGGAGATTCATCACGATGTTTATCCATATAATCTCGTTTTTCTACGCTTTCTTTTATCGTCTCTAATGACACGGACTGATCCACTGCATGCACTTCTATCCAGCGACGTGTAGCCCTTGTTTCTACAGAAGCGGTTAAATATATTTTTAATTCTGCCTGAGGTAACACAATAGATCCTATATCGCGTCCATCCAAAATAACACCACCAGAGCGTGCCATAAATCGTTGGCGTTCCACTAAATATTGGCGAACACCTTTATAAGAAGCTACTGTGGACACTGTATCATTAATCTCTTGTGTTCTAATTAAAGGCGTAATGTCAACACCTTTCACTTCAATCCGAAATGTATCGTCCACTGGTTTCATAATCAACTGTAATTCTGGCAACAAGGCCTCTACGGCAGCTTGATTAGATGGATCAACGCCTGCATCTAATACAGCCCATGTAACGGCACGATACATAGCGCCTGTATCAATATATAAATAATGTAGTTTCTTAGCTACTTCTTTGGAAACACTGCTTTTACCAGCTCCTGCTGGTCCATCAATAGCAATGCTGATTTTTGGATGTTCCACTGCATACGTCCTTTCTTTCTAAAAATAGCAATCTACTAATCGTGTTATAAGTATGTGTAATCAACAGTTTCTCTGTCCTACCTATATGATGCACTAGTGTGTACTTTTTAAAAAAGCACATCCTACATCATGAAAGTTTCTCATACGCTGAACATAGTTAGTTCTCACATTGCATCCCCATGCGTAATATGCATAGCTGCTACATAGGCGGTAGAAAAAGCGGCTTGTAAATTATAACCGCCTGTGAAAGCATCAATATCGAGTACTTCACCAGCACCATACAATCCTGTGACCAACTTAGACTCCATCGTCTTAGGATTAAACTCTTTTAAGGATAAACCACCTGCCGTTACAATAGCTTCCTCAATGGGACGCATCTTTTTAAAGGTAATTCGCATATGCTGTAACACATGAACTAAAGTCAACCGCTCTTCTTTTGTGATTTGATTAATGAACTTACGTTCATCTAGTCCTGCTAACGATATGACAATAGGGATTAAATGACTTGGCAATATATCTTTCATACCATTTACCAATTGTTTCTTTGAATATAGGGAAAAATCTTTTTGTAGTCGTTTATCCAATACATCTGCTGAAAGAGCTGGTTTTAAATTAATCTCCAAGTAGATGGGCTGTATGTGTTTTTTATCTAATTTACCAATTGTATGGCTCAATGACAATATAATAGGACCCGTAACGCCAAAATGAGTAAACATCATTTCTCCAAATTGTTTGGCTTGTACTTTACCTTTTCCTATGACAGATACTTCCACATTGCGAAGACTAAGTCCCATAACAGTGCGAACCCATGGTTCTTCTATCTCAATGGGTACTAATGATGGTCGTAACGGTGTTACGCTATGCCCTACAGCATTAGCCATAGCATATCCATCTCCCGTAGAACCTGTTAGCGGATAGGATTTTCCACCCGTCGCTATAATCACCGCATCACAGTAATATGTGTCACGCTCTGTTATAACGCCTACTACCCTATTATTTTCTACTTTAATAGACGTAGCCCGTTCTCCCAAATGCACATGAGCACCATATTGTCGCAACACTTTCATAAACATATTGCGCACTTCAATAGCAGAATCGCTAACGGGAAACACGCGGCCACCCCGTTCAACTTTCGTTACTAAGCCCCAACTATGCAATAAATCCAATAAATCTTGATTTGTAAATCGCTCATAAGCACCATGTAAAAATTTACCATTACCTGGCGTATGTTTTATAAATTCACTCATAGGAGCGGCATTCGTAATATTGCAACGGCCTTTTCCTGTGATTCCCATTTTCATGCCCACTTTATTCATTTTTTCTATCACATGAACGAGTGCACCTTCACGGGCAGCAATAGCCGCCGCCATTAAACCTGCAGCGCCACCACCAATTACAACGACACGTTTCATAGGTCTAACACCGTTCCATTCTGTTTTAATAAGCGCACTTCCGTGTCTGTCAATTCTCTAAAAGATCCACGTTTCACGCCAGATAAGGTCAAGCCTGCATACATGGTCCTTTTTAAATTATGTATCTTATAGCCAAAATGCTCAAACATACGACGAACTTGTCGATTACGTCCCTCATGAATGGTAATCAAAATTTCTGTTATATTCCGCCGTGCATCATAGCCCATATCTATCACAACCGCCGGCGATGTCATGCCTTCTTCTAAAGGAATACCTTGACTTAACATCAATATATGCTCATCTGTCATAGGCCCTTTAACTTTAACTTCATATGTTTTTTCTACTCCTTTCGACGGATGTGTTAACTCTTGCGCTAACTGTCCATCATTAGTAAGAAGTAATAATCCCTCTGTATTATAATCCAGTCGCCCGATTGGATAAATCCGAAAACGACATCCTTTCATATAATCCATAACAGTCGTGCGCCCTTCTGGGTCACCAACAGAAGTAATAACACCTTTCGGTTTATTAAATAAATAATATACAAATGGTTCTGTAGCTAATAATTTACCATCTACTTTCACACGATCACGGGCGGGATTAATTTTCACACCCAATTCAGTTATATACTTACCATTAACTTGAACGTGGCCTTCTTTAATCAATTCTTCCGCTTTCCGTCTAGAAGCGATGCCACAACTAGCAATAAATTTTTGTAATCGTTCCATGTCGATCCATAATCCTTTCAAATTCTATGTATCCTTTGTATGTTTAGTTACAATCTCAGCCATTTCTTCTTGTAAATCATCTAATGAAGAAATTCCCACACTGCGCAGGAATTCATCTGTAGTGCCATATAATATAGGTCGCCCTATTGTATCTTTGTGTCCCAACTCTGCTATAAGTTGTCGTGATACCAATTGTTTAATCACTTTTTCACTATTTACTCCGCGAATTTCTTCAATATCTGCTTTTGTAACAGGTTGCTTAAATGCTACAATCGCTAACGTTTCAACAGCTGCTGATGATAAGGTATCTTCTTTCTTTCTAATTTTATTAATGTATTTGTGACATGCACTGGCACTAATTAGTTCCACTCCTGCTCCAGATATTCTAATTCTAAGCCCTCGATCAGCTGCTATTAGCTCCTCAGATAACACTTGCACTTTCTCTTTTATATCATCTAAAGAACAAGAAAATATATCTGCTAACATTTCTAATGATATAGGCTTAGCTGCCGAAAACAATACGCCTTCTATATAAGCACTTCTAATTTCTTCGTCTTTCATCATGGTGCTCATTATCTAACTCCTTATCATCTACTGCTCGAATGAATATACTATCTTGGTCTTTCTCATCACTATACAGTGTTATATAGTGCTGCCTAAGTAACTCTAATATGGCTAAAAACATAGTAACCATTTCACTACGTGAATTGACCTCTTGTAAAAGTATAGAAAATAGTATCTCTTCTTCTTGTTGAACTCGCATCCTAACTAATTGCATCATTTCATCAAGGCTTAACGCTTCTTTTTCTACGCGCACTTTGGGAGAGGTCTCTACCACCTCTGGTTTTCTTGTATACGCCGCCGTAAACAATTCGTATAAATGTGCTAGTTCTAATCGATACACTTTGTCTTTGCCAATAACACTTACTTCTTCAGGACGCGTAAAAGAATAGCCATATCTGTCACTTTTATCGATTAATAAAGCCGTTAATTCCTTAATATGCTTAAATTCAACTAATCGTGATACTAATTCATCTCGAGGGTCCTCTTCTTCACAAGTAGTGACTAGTTTAGGTAATAACATGCGCGATTTAATTTGTAATAAAGTGGACGCCATAACAAGAAATTCACTACTATAGTCAATGTCAAAGTGATTCCAATTATCTAAGTACGATATATACTGAGATGTAATTTCTACGATAGGAATATCACAAATTTCAATTTTATGTTTTTCAATGAGGTGTAACAATAATTCTAACGGGCCTTCAAAAACATCTAATTTATAACTATAATCACTCATACGCTCCTACGCCAACTCATATATCACATATATTCTATACATTCTATCTAATTATAAAGTAATTTACTAGAAAACTCTAGTAGTATAAATAATGCTCCCCATATTGTTTTTTTTTATTTCATCTGCTATCTTTAAATATAGTGAAAATATATATCAAATCTCTACACAATATTTCTGTTTTAGTTATGAAAGAAAGGCGTCCTATTATGTCGAACATATTAAGGCAACTGCGTCATAACCCATTATTCGGGTATGGAGTTATCGGTATTATTATTTACTGTATATTAACAATCATTTATACTCCTATCACACTAGGGTTAGACGTAGAAGATATTACTATTCTAGCCGTACCAACTATTGTAGGCTTGTTTTTATTTCAATATTTTCTTGGTCACACACTGTTACATCGTTCCTTTATAGGTCATGGAATTGTGGCTATTCTTTGGGCTGTTACGTTTCCTGTTCTCTTTCATTGGTCCTATATTAAGCCCTTGTATTTTTATGAATTTGCCAATGATTTTCTCTTTGGCTTAGTTCTCTTTATTGGTATGTTTTTATTACAATATATTTTCACTATTCCTCAACGCTATCCGCGTATCATTGCCGCTATATTTGCAATTATCAGTCTTATATTATCAGAAATTCCTTTACTTCAAATTGGCTATTACGTGTCTACTTGGCATTGCTTAACACCTGCCAGTTTAATGGCCCTATATATGACCAACCCTGAAGAAGCCTGGGGATTCTTAAAAAATACAGCAGGTATATTAGGTTTAGTTGGCATCGGTATATTCCAAATCGTCTACCTTCTATTCTTATACTGGTGTCATAAACAAGTGATACACATTGTCGATTTACACACCACACGACCTATCCGTACTGCGATAGCAACTATTCTCAGTGTACTATTTATTATTTGCGCCCCTATCTTCCTATTCCCTAACACATGCATTATTTCTAATTGGGGTCAAGTAATCGATTATGTAAAACAAATGCAACAATATAACACGAACCATCATCAGATTTTTGATTCATTCCAATTAAGCACTAAAACCACTGCTGCACAAACAGTGCCTGGCACAGTCATTCTAGTCATCGGCGAATCTGGTTCTCGTGATTATATGAAAGTCTATAATCCAAACTTCCCTTACGAAGATACACCTTGGCAAAGTGAAATGAATCATAATCCTAATTTTACATTTTTTGACAAAGCTTACTCATCATATCCTCAAACAGTACCAAGTTTAGAAAGAGCATTAACTGAACGCAACCAATACGATGATAAACCATTCTTAGAATCTGTTAGCATTTTAGATGTGGCTAAAAAAGCTGGTTACACTACAACCTGGTTTAGCAACCAAGGTGTATACGGCGAATATGATACGGCTATTTCATTAATTGCTAAAACATCGGATACTGCAAAATGGGCTCATGAATCCTATGCTTTTTCTGATCGCTATGATGGTTATTTATTACCTTTATTAAAGGAAGTAGATCCTACTAAAAATAACTTTATTGTAATTCATATTATGGGCAGTCATATTTACTATAACGATCGCTATCCATCAGAATTTAGCAAATGGAAAAAAGGGCCTGTCCCAGAAGGCTTAGAAGCCTATGCTAATAGCCAATTATATACAGACTGGTTATTACAAAGTATCTATACTTATGCACAAAACAATTTGAATCTACAAGCGATGATTTATTTTTCTGATCATGGTGAAAGTGTAGATAAATCCCATAATCCAGATAATTTCGACTTTACAATGGTACGGATTCCATTCTGGATGTATTTATCTCCAGCTTATCGAGCAAACTATCCGAATACAATCGCTGCATTGAATGCACATCAACATGAATATTTCACAAATGATTTGCTCTATGATGCCTTGGTAGGTATATTACATGCTCCAAGTGATCATTATGATAAAACACGAGATTTTTCAGATCCATCATATCGATTTAATCTATATAATCTAACTACCTTATTGGGAACACAACCATTAACTAATGATCCTAATTAACTAACAATTCCATTACATGTAAAGTTCACTAAAAAGATAAAATGCCGATGGAGCTAGATATTTCCTAGTTCTATCGGCATTTAAAACAACACGTTTTGTCCTATAACTCTAACTCACATTCAGCGAATCGTATAATAAAAAGCGTATACCCTATCGTACATAGGAAACACCCTATGTACAAGGTATACGCTTTTTATAGTATATACTGTGAATAAATAGATAGTAACTGATACGCTATTACACCAATGGTAAGCGAAGGTGTACAACAGTTGTCACTTTTTGAGGACTTAATTTATCTACATTTTTCTTAAAGCCTAATGCATTATACAATTCTACCGCACTTTCCATACTAGGCAAGCTATCAAGTAACAATTCTTTGTAGCCTAACTCTTTAGCTTCTTCCACGACAATCTTAGCCAAACTCATGCCTAATCCTGTTCTTCTAAACTCTGGTCGTACAAATAAACGTTTCATTTCAGCATGCGCTGCATCAATTTTTCGAATCGCTACGCAACCAGCAGGCTTTCCATCCATATAAGCGATATAGAGTCGTTCTCTTTCAGATTTATACTTATCACCTAGATCATTGAATTCTTTACTATCACACCCTACGCCTAGGGATCGAACATATTCTGTAAACAATTGCTTGGTTTCTTCTAAATGTTCATGACCATCACGTAATTCAAAATTCATACATATGCCTCCTATCACACCATTCCCCATATGTACAATTATATATGGAGCCATATTAATAATAGAATCTATTACTAAATTCATCATACCATATAATTAAATAAATCTATAATATAATATTTCTCCATTTCTACTATAAACTCCTGCTTTACAAAGAATATTTATAATAGTTTTTCAATTTCTTTTTCTGTAAACACATGAATTCCTTCATCTTTTAGTGCTTCTGTTAACAGACCATCACCAACGATTAAGGTATGTGTGAAAGTACCATCATAAATAAAACCGCATCCACAACTTGGGCTATTCGCTTTCAAAAGTGCTACTTTGCAGCCATATTGTTTAGCTAATTGTACCGACTGATAGACGCCTCTTTGAAATTCTCTAGTGACTACTACCCCCTTACGAGTAATAACATCTCTACCCCTTCTCTCAGCTGGCGTTCTAGGTGTAGGCAATCCGCCCATCACTTCAGGACAACAAGGTATCAATGTATATCGCTGTTGCAA
Organism: Veillonella montpellierensis; assembly: GCF_947090115.1. Classification (NCBI taxonomy): domain Bacteria; kingdom Bacillati; phylum Bacillota; class Negativicutes; order Veillonellales; family Veillonellaceae; genus Veillonella; species Veillonella montpellierensis. The sequence goes on along the minus strand of NZ_CAMUMS010000009.1, from coordinate 36,896 downwards.
TAACTCTATATAGGAAATCCGATTATCCTTTCCATCATAACGGCAAGCAATACCATATAGACACGCGCTAATAAGTAAGGGTTCTTTCATAATGATGCCTTTCTAGTCTATTAACTACACTGATACTCTACAATTACAATAGATTAGCAGTTAGCCCTATAATCACTTTTTGTATATAATGCACATTGAGCTACTTTACTATTCTAGTATACAACTAATTATTGCTACTATCACAGCAGCAATCGATTATTTTGTATGTTAAAAAAATTCCACCAATGTAATAATGATAAAAAAATAGACTAACCTTTGTTAGTCTATACATGGTGCCGAGGACCGGAATCGAACCGGTACGATTGTCTCCAATCGACGGATTTTAAGTCCGTTGCGTCTGCCTGTTCCGCCACCCCGGCATGGGTATTGAGCGGTATAGTTTTTATTTGAATGTGGAGGCGGCACCCAGAATCGAACTGGGGAATAAAGGTTTTGCAGACCTCTGCCTTACCGCTTGGCTATGCCGCCACATTATTGGAGCGGGAAACGAGATTCGAACTCGCGACCCCCGCCTTGGCAAGGCGGTGCTCTACCACTGAGCTATTCCCGCATATACATGGTGCCTCAGGACAGAATCGAACTGTCGACACACGGATTTTCAGTCCGTTGCTCTACCGACTGAGCTACCGAGGCAACTTGGCGACCCCGATCAGATTTGAACTGACGATCTTCGCCGTGACAGGGCGACATGTTAACCGCTACACCACGGGGCCACTTACTTATTACCGCCTAGCTGTCAGCTAAGTGGTACTCTGTAAGTATATATGGTTTAAGGTGTTTTGTCAACAAAATTTTTAATGTTTTTTTTCTCCTCTCCTAGCACACTATTTTCTGAATGACCTGGTAAAATGCAAAGTCTATCATCCCAATTCAGCACACGTTGTAGTGTAGTTTTCAGTTCTTTTTGATTTCCATTGTAATTATCAAAATTACCTATCTGATTACGAAATATGGTATCCCCTGTGAATAAGTATCCTTCGATTTCAATCATCACAGATCCTGCACTATGTCCAGGTGTTTCATGTATAAAAAAATGAAACGGTCCTATGACTAACTCTCCCTTATCAAGCTCCTTACAAGCCGTAGTAATCAATTTTTTATACGCTGATGGGCGCCGTCTAATCACGTGCAACAATTCATGATCGCGCTTATGCAAATAGGCCGGAATCTGATAATACCCACATATATCATCTAATGCGGCTATATGATCACAATGTCCATGTGTTAATAACACTGCTAGTGGTGTCGTATCGCCTACCATTGCTTTAATCTGTTCCCCATGAAAGCCAGGATCAATAATAATCGATACAGATCCTTTTTTGAGTACATAACAATTCGCTTTATATAGTCCTAATGGACGTTTCACAATAGAAATGATAGAAATCACCTCTCATCAATATTTCTACCCACAAACCAATCATATGCTTTCCCCTAATGAAAGTCATCGATGATGGCAAACAATCATCATTGAAGGCAGCCCATTAATGACGTCGTTTCCAAACCACTTTATACCGTTGTGTCCGCGTTTTCGTAAAATATCCTTCCCAAAATGTAGGGTGAAACATAACAAAAAATGTAAATAATTCTAAACGCCCTAGGAGCATATCAACAATGCCTATGCATTTAGCGACACCTGACAAACTTTCAAAGGAATCGGTAGGCCCAAACTCGCCAAAGGCAAGACCCACATTACCTAATAGTCCGGCTACGCATTGAATAGACTCACCTACAGAAATCCCCGTAGCCGTCATGCCCAATATAGATAATGCAAATACCCATAAATAAAGAAAAAAGAATTGATGGGTCATAGCCAACCACTTTTCGGGCATGGGCTTACCATTTACACGAATCGTTTGGACCATATCCGGATGGATTGCTTTTCGCAAATACAGAATGCCACTTTTAAAGAGGAGTATAATGCGAATAATTTTCATGCCCCCCGTTGTGGAGCCACTACAACCGCCAAAAAATGTAGACAACAATAACATAGTTTGCGCTAACGGTGGCCACTTATCATAATCAACTACGGCAAAACCAGATCCCGTTTGCATCGATATGAGTGTAAAAACCGAGTCATTCACAGCGCGGAATAAAGTACTATTCGTTTGAAAATATACTGATATAAATATAACGGAAATGCTCAACGATAAAATAAGAAGATACATTTTATACTCAAAGTCATTCCAAACCGCCTTAACTCCTTTTTTCAAAACACTATAGTAAACGGTAAAATTACCTCCAGCTAACACCATAAATATGATGAAAATATAGCGAACTAGATAATTATCGGTATATAAAAATGCACCATTTTGATTGGGGGCAAATCCCCCTGTTGATACTAATGACATGGCTAAATTAACCGCATCAAATGCACTCAAACCTGCTAACATCAGTAATATGGCACAAATAACTGAGAAAAATACGTAAATGCTCCATAATTTACCAGCCATCGACTGAATGCGCGGCAACACCACACCAGGTCGTGGCACAGACGCTTCTGCATTAAATAGATGTGCCGAGTCAGCTCCTAAATTTTTCAAAAATGCTAATACAAGGACAATAATCCCCATGCCCCCCATCCAATGGAGAAGACTTCGCCACAACACAAATGTTTTTGGTAGGTCATCAACATTGCTAATAATACTGGCACCTGTAGCTGTAATGCCCGATACAGATTCAAATAATGCATTCACTCCTGTATCGATAATGCCACTAAGCAGAAATGGAAGAGCGCCCAGCAACGAGGTTATGACCCATGTGGCTCCTACCACTAAAAAACCATCTCGCAAACTAAACGCTTTCGATGATATACCATAATAATATAAACAACCACCGATACAACCAGCCAAAACAGCAGTTATTAAAAATGATAGATACGGTACTTCAAATATGATACTATACCCGAAAGGAATCAGGAGTAATGCGGAAAATATCAATATTAAGTAACCTAACAATTTCATAACAATTTGAATACGCATAATGATTCTCACTTAATTTATTGCAAATATTTCAATAATTTATTGACGAATTCTGGTAATGTAAAAATAATAATATGATCCCCTTCAAAAACAACAGTAGCCCCTGTAGGAACAATCGTTTTATTGTCACGCACAATAGCTCCTACCAAGCCTTTGCCTGGCAATTTCACATCTTTTAATGCTTTTCCTACGACGGGAGACGTAGGACTAATTTTAATTTCCACTGCCTCTGCCTTAGCACCTTCAAACGTGGATATACTAATCAATCCTTCTCCTTTACGAACAAATCGAAGAATTTCTCCAGATGTTAATAATCGTGGTGAGAACACAACATCAATTCCTACTTGCTCCATAAGAGTAATATATTCAGGTCGTCCTACACGAACTAGTGTTTTAGGAATTCCTAAATGCTTTCCTAATAAGGCCACTAATAAATTTAATTTATCATCATTGGTTAAACAAATCATGACATCGCAGTCTGAAATTTCTTCTGCTACGAGCAAGTCCGCATCCGTGCCATCGCCACAGATGACCATAGCATCCGTCACTTCCATTGCTAACTGTTCACATCGAGCCATATCTTTTTCAATGACTTTAACTTTATAGCCCGCTTTCTCTAACAGTTTTGTTAAATTTCTCCCTATCAAGCTAGCGCCTACAATACATACACGATTGACTAAGGTGCGCGACTCTACAAATAAGGTGCTTTCTAATTCTTCAATGCCTTCTGTGGAACCTAAGAAAAAGACACTATCATTAGGATATAGGCAACTTTCTCCGTGAGGAATAATCATCTCTCCTCCACGCAAGATACCTACCACCAGTACACTCCCAGGAAATTGAATATTTTTTAATGGTTCACCTAAAATAGGCAAGTCATCGCGTACTTTAAATTCCATAAGACGTACAGCACCTTTAGCAAAATCTTCTACGTCCAAAGCAGCTGGTGTTTCCAATATTTGAAATAATTCTTGGGCCGTTACCATCTCAGGATTAATAAATAAATCAACGCCTAGTTGTTCATGAATTAATTCATTTTCTTTAGTTAAATAGTCATTATCACGTATACGTGCAATCGTTTTTGGAATGCCACCAATCTTAGCAATGGCACAGGCTAGCATATTAACTTCATCCGAATCAGTCACAGCAATCAGCATGCCTACATCATCCATCCCGATTTCTTGTAATAGTGATAAACTAGCTCCATTTCCTTGGACAATATTTACATCCAACGTAGTTTTTAATGTGTAAATCCGCTCTTTTGATTTTTCAATAATATAGACATCATGTTCATCTTGTATTAGTCTTTGTGCCAATGAATAGCCAACTTTACCAGCACCAACTACAATAATTTTCATCTACATATCCTCTAATCTCAATTAGTATCTCTATGCGTCATAGTTTCTTTTAAAAAGTTAGATCCTATTTCTGTTAAGAATGTCCATCCATCCTTTTGAACCACTTTCTGTTCTTTCATAAGATGACCTAAGGCACGTTTAAAAGCCGCTTTGCTAATATGAAACGTATCATTAATAATATCGGCTGCCGATTTGTCACTATAGGGCATCTTACCATTACGTATATATAAATAATGCATAATGGTATCTCCATCAGTTACTAAGGCTTTTTCTTTAACTGGTCTCATCGATACATTCACACGTCCATCGTGGCGCTTAAATGTAATGCGTGCAGAGATCATTTCTCCTACTTTAATAGAACCTATCATTTCAGATCGATGCAAAAAAGCAATCCATCGTTCCGGAGTGATAAAAAAAGCCCCATCACTGGTTATATTATACACAGCTCCTTGTACAGTTTGACCGATTTCTGCTTCTGTAGCTGGTTTAGAGGCCCGTCGCATCGCATCATCTACATCCATGGATACGGCTAATCGTCCTGATTTATCTTCATACAGACGTACCCAAACTTTTTCCCCAATTTGTGGCCTACCACGCATTTCTGCATGGGGCATAAAAATTCCCCGTTCTGTCCCCACTTCTACAAAGGCACCAAAATTAGTCGTATTAATCACGTGAGTGTAACCAATTTGTCCTATTTTCATAGCAGGCAATCTCATACTCGCCGTAAGGCGTCCCTTAGGATCCTTATATAAGAATACTTCTACCATATCACCAATAGATACTGGGTGCACTTGTTGATCCTTATGCAATAAAATGTCGTCATTAGTATTGCCCGTCTTTCCATCAAGAAAGGCCCCTTGTTCACTAGTACGCAATACTTGTAATGTGGCAATCGTATTTTCTAATAAAGCACTCGCCATAGATTAAACCCCCTCAAATTCTACTTCTATAGCATCGCTCCAAAGTTGTTCTAATCCATAAAATCTACGCGATTCATCATTCCCAAAAACATGACAAATAATATCGCCAAAATCTAGTAAAATCCACTCTCCTTCACGGTATCCTTCACGATGTAGAACCGTAAGGCCTTCTAATGCAGCCTTATCTTCTATTTCATCAGCAATACTTTGTGATTGTTTACTATTACTTGCTGTGGCAATTAAAAAATAATCACTCATAAATGAAACTGTCTCCATATCGAGTATTTTTATATCAGTCCCTTTTTTATCAAATGCTGCTTGTGCTAAATTTAATGCACTATCTTGGATATCTAATTTGTTTTTCATTATTATATCGTATAGTTACGCACGCTCGTCACTATACGTCTCCTTTCTATGTGTTATCAATAATTATTACTACTATATGCCTTGTTCCTTAGTAAGATCCGTATCCACATCATCTACTTTTTTATTTTTAGAAGAATGAACCACTTCCATTTCATCAGTATTTTCATCTGGAGATACAGTGCCCATCGTAATGCCAATCAACCGTTGTGCATCAGTAGGATTAATGGTCCATACTTCCTGTTCTGATGGCAATACTTCTTTAGTACCTGCCAAAATATAGTAGTGAATATTATCTTGAGGCAATGTACGCAAAGAAAATGCTAAACGCAACATATCAAATGTGCTAATATTAGTTTCATAATGATCCCATATACGCCATATATGCCATAGTTTAGTAATCGTATAGGATGCATCATAGGAATTTAATATGGCTTTCATAAATCGTTCTTGTCGTTGCATACGACCTAACATATCATTGCCATCATCGGCATAGCGCATATAGCCATAGGCACTATCCGCTGACAAAGCCTGATATCCTTTAGCAATTTGAATATCTTGTATGCCACTAGTAGCATCTGTATGGTACATATCCGTTTCCACGAAGAAATCTGGTGTTCCTAATACTTGTAAAGATTGTTTAAAAGAATCTTCATCTACAATCATATAGTATGGAATGGTAATATGAAAAATGTCTTCTACAACAGCCTTTGTAAGATCTATGCCTCCGGTACTATAAATAGTATTAATTGTTTCTGCCGTTTTCTTATCGCGACTTTCAATTTTACTATTTGATGGAATCCCTATAATATCTACATTGTTCTGTTCTTTATTGACAGATACTAAAAATAAAGTATCACCTTGAGTTGGATGTTCATTGTCACGCCCCACAACTAATATATACATGGGCTTATCTAAGGCTTGTTGTTTTAATGGTGTAGTACTCATCGAGGTCTGTGTCTCTGTAGTAGAGGTCGTCTCATTTTTATCAGTAAATAGGGATACCACATGGTTAACACCTGCTATCGTAACACCACAAATAATCAACAAGGCCAATATAATTCCAAATAACCGTTTCCAACGAAACGATGTGGAGCGTCGCTGTCTACGTCGCCGTTTTCGTCGTCGTTGTTGGTCCTTTTCTATTTCTTGTTCTTCCTTATTCATAGAATGCACCCTCACTCACATGACAATGATGAAGTCTGAAAATAATATCATTGCGGCCTAATATAGTGGTGCTATAAATTTCTTTTTTTTGTTGTATTAAAAAAGAAATCGTATTATCATAGCCCCCTAATACAGCTTGATCTAGATCAGTGTTAGCCAATTCTCGCAATCTATCTACCCCGTCAAAATCACGATTCACTTCAATATAATCTGCTACAAATATAATTTTATCTAAGGTTGACATACCTACTTTTCCTGTGGTGTGCACGCGAATAGCTTCGAGTATCTCTGTATCTGTCACATGATAAACATAATTCGCCACAATAGCGCCTACAACACCATGTAGTAAGGCCCCATCTTTCATCATCTGTGAATCGACCACTTCATTCGCCACTTGTAACCATCTATGCATCTCTGCTAATGAAAGTTCTTTAGCACAATCATGTAACAAGCCTGCCAATCTAGCTTGTGTAGGATCCGCACCATAGCGCTTAGCTAGTGTTTCAGCCATATCAGTCACACCTATACTATGTGTAAAGCGTTTCGGTGTGAGTTTTCTCGATAAATCTTGATAAATTTCTTCAAATGTCACTGTCCTAGAACCTTTCTGTTTTCATAGGTAGATGATGCATCACACTAATCTAGATATATCATACACCTATAATAAGTAATATCACTCATACTATTAGATACGCTAAGTCTTCTATACAACAGTCTACGCATAGAATCATTGTATTCACACTTATAATTGATACTCCACTGTATACACAAAACTTGTCTAATCTTCATAGGCCACTAATACGTACTATATTCATACTACGTAATGCCCTATATCTCATATCTAGCAATGTATACATGCCCATACTAGAATACATACGGTCAACAAGACTATGTGCCTATAGATTTTACTAAGTTATATGGTACTGTGCCTATTTCTATATATACAAGTACAGCATAGATAAGAATACTAATAATTAGCACCATTAAGATTGCTTGTCCATACGATATCCACTCATAACGACCTTTATCTGTTTGTATGTATTTATAATATGCTTCTAGCATAGCTATGAATCGCTGTATCACCGTATTTGCCCCTTGCCATGTACATAATATTTATAGGATGTTAAGGCCTGTAATCCCATAGGTCCACGGCTATGCAGCTTCTGCGTACTAATACCAATTTCTGCACCAAAGCCAAACTCAAATCCATCAGTAAAACGTGTAGACGCATTCACATATACCACCGCCGCATCAACAGAGTTCATAAATACTGTCGCTCCTGTTTCATCTTCTGTAATAATGCATTCTGAATGATGTGTGCCATATGTGTTAATGTGTTCGATGGCCTGTGCAAGTGAGTCGACCACTTTGATATTAATCATCAAATCATTATATTCTGTAGACCATGCTATATCACTGGCCAAATTACTTTTATCATAGTAACTGCATACAGTAGTATCACCATAAATAATGACACCCTGTTCTCCTAAGGCCTCGCAAATAGGTAGCAAGCAATCTTCCACTCTATCACGGTGTATCAACAAGGTTTCTACCGCATTACACACCGATGGACGCTGCACTTTTGCATTGATAATAATCGGCAATACTTTCTTATAATCCGCCTGTTCATCTACATAAATATGACATACTCCACTTCCCGTTTCAATGACAGGCACGGTACTTGAGGCCACCACACGTTGAATCAAGCCAGCACCCCCACGAGGTATAGCCACATCAATATATTCCCGTTGTTTTAATAGTATAGGCACCACAGCTCTATCTGTTATAGGTACTAATTGAACCGCTTTTTGGGGAAGTCCTACGTCCACTAATGTTTTTTGAATGAATGCGACAATGGCCTTATTTGTTTCCATCGCTTCTTTTCCACCACGAAGGATAGCTGCATTTCCACTTTTCAAGCATAATACGGCCGCATCTACCGTCACATTGGGTCTTGCTTCATAAATCATAGCTACTACCCCTAATGGTACAGCTTTCTTTTCAATCATTAGTCCATTCGGACGATGAATAGTTTCTAATATACCACCGATAGGATCCTCCAAGGCAGCTACTTGACGTACGCCTTCCACCATCTCTGAAATTCGTTTTTCATCGACCCGCAGGCGATCGAGCATCGTCGTACTTATGCCAGCTAACTTAGCACGCTTCATATCAAGCTCATTCGCCTTAACTATATCACCACTATATCGTTTCAATGTATCGGCTATCGCCAAGACAATGCCATTCCTATCCTCGGTAGACAAGAGTTGCAGTGTGGCGGCGGCTTGTTTTGCTGCTTGTCCCATAGAAGTACAAATAGCAGTATATTCTTTCATTACATCTGTTTCTATGTCCATACTGACTCTACCTCAATATCACTAAATTATCACGATGAATTACTTCATCATATACCGTATTCACTTGCAAAAGTTGAGGAATCATTTTAGTTTGTGCCCCTTTAATCGCATTAATATCATGACACGAATAATTAACAATTCCTCGCGCAATTTCTCTATCCTTATGATAGATGTTAACTGTTTCGCCTTCACTAAAAGTACCTGTCGTACCGATAATACCTGCTGGTAAAATACTCGATCCTTTGTCAAGAACAGCCTTGGCACATCCTTCATCAATGGTAATAGACCCTTTTAATCGGGCCCCAAATGCCATCCATCGCTTTTTAGTATGTGGATGCGTATCGATAGGTAAAAAGTGAGTACCTACCGGTTTGCCTAGTACAATATCACGAATATTTTCTTCTCGTTCGCCAGAAGCGATGACCATGTGAATGCCCGAATTAGTAGCAATATGTGCAGCTTGTATTTTAGTATACATGCCTCCCGTTCCTAATCCAGAGCCGGCACCGCCAGCAATATCATACAAATGAGGTGTAATTGTTTCAACAGTTTCTATGATGGTAGCCGTTCTATCCTTCTGAGGATTCGCCGTATACAATCCATCTATATCTGATAAAACAATTAACAAGTCTGCTTCCACAATGCTAGCTACATGTGCCGATAACTGATCATTATCACCAATCTTAAATTCATCAATGGCTACCACATCATTTTCATTAATAATCGGAATAACACCTAAATTTAACAAGGCCATCAAGGTATTACGCAAATTTAAATAGTGACGATGTGATACGCTATCTTCTCTAGTTAATAATACTTGGCCTACCGTTCTACCATATTCACGAAATAGCTTTTCATACATATGCAATAAAACGCCTTGCCCCACAGCAGCGGCAGCTTGTTTTAAAATCATATCTGTCGGTTTTTTATCAAACCCTAATGGTGCTAGTCCTGCACCTACGGCGCCCGAAGAAACGAGGATCATCTCTTTACCTTGATTGGCTAAATCTGAAATCTCTTTTACCAAGGCTTCCATACGATGTAAATTCAAATGGCCACTCGGATATGTTAATGTACTACTTCCTACTTTAACAACAATACGTTTAGCCTGCTGCAATGCGCCTCTCATATATACACCTCAAATGCTCTACCAGTAACTACTAATTAGGAAGAATAATCTTAGGCTCTTGTTTTGCCTTATAGATAACCCCATTATTGCCAATGACTTGTACTAATTCTGCACCTAGCATATCTGCTAGCGTTTGAAATACATCCTTATCCTCTGGACTATTTGACAAGTTTTTTACTTTAATCAGTTCTCGTGCTAACAAAGCAGCTCTAGCACTATCAATTACGGAATTTTCCAAACCATTCTTTCCAATCATAACAACTGGTGCCATCGTACTTGCCAACGCCCGTAAAAATCTTTTTTGTTTACCTTTCATCATATCTCCTTTACTCTTGGAACGTAAATACTTCATCGCCAATTCGCACTTCATCGCCTTCTTTACAGCCTTTTTCTTTCAATTTTTTATCCAATTCCATATATCGCCAAATGCGTTGGAATCGTCGAAGTGATTGTTCGTCGTCCATATTTGTCATAGCCACAAGTCGTTCAATACGCTTACCAGTGATAACAAATGCTGCATCATCACCTCGTGTAATCACAAATTCCACTTCTGGTTTTGGCTCGTACACAACTACATCCTCATTCGATTCTGGATCCGGCACAAAGTTTTCTACCCAATAATACGCGCGTTCCATTAATTCTGTTAGCCCTTCTCCAGATAGGGCGTTAATAAGAAATACTTCATACCCTTTATGTTCAAAGTATTCTCGTACAGCAGTAATCTGTTTTTCATCTTCAACTAAGTCAATTTTATTCAACGCAATAATTTGCATTTTATGACTTAATTTTTCAGAGTATTTTTTTAATTCCTCATTAATAGCTGCAAAATCAGCTTTAGGATCACGGCCTTCCATCCCCGATACATCAAGGACATGGATTAAAATATTCGTACGTTCTATATGACGTAAAAAATTATGCCCCAATCCAACACCTTCACTGGCGCCTTCAATTAATCCAGGAATATCCGCCATAACAAAACTGCGATGATCTACTAGGTTCACAACACCTAACACCGGTGTCAATGTCGTGAAATGATAGGCCGCCACTTCAGGTTGTGCAGCTGACACTTTTCGCAAAATGCTGGATTTGCCTACGCTCGGATACCCCAATAAGCCTACATCGGCCAATACTTTTAACTCCAATTGTAACCAAAACTCTTCACCTGGTTCACCTTTTTCTGCAAATGTAGGGGCCCGATTCGCACTGGTTTGAAAGTGAATATTGCCTCGACCACCTCGACCACCTTTAGCAATCACAAAGGTTTGTCCATCTTCTGTTAGATCACAAAAAATCTTACCCATTTCTTCTTCCTTAACGACTGTACCCAAGGGAACGGGGATAACCATAGGTTCTGCACCACGCCCATACTTACCTGCACTTTGTCCATTTTCTCCAGCTGGTGCTTTAAATAACCGTTTGTATCGAAAGTCTACCAAGGTATTAATATTTTTATCGGCTTGTAAAATGATATCGGCACCTCTGCCTCCATCACCACCACTAGGGCCTCCATTAGGCACATATTTTTCACGGCGAAAACTACTCATACCATCGCCGCCATCGCCAGCTTTTACAAAAATTCTAGCACGGTCTATAAACATATTGTATTTCCTTTTCTATTCATGTACTAAGTAGGCGGTCAAGCCTATATCCTGTATTCGATAAACCTTAACCGCCTATTACTATTTCTTATCTAAAATTTCTAAACATTTCTGTATTTGACTATCCAATACATCTTTATAACTTGGTCGTTCTCCTTCTGGTAGAGGAAATTCTACATCTGGTTGAATCCCGATTCCATCAATCACTCTATCATTAGGTGTATGATATTTAGCAATGGTTACTTTAATACCTTCACCGCCAACACTAGGCAATACGGTCTGTACCGTACCTTTACCATAACTAGTAGTGCCAACGATAGTTCCCACTTGACGGTCTTGCACCGCACCAGCAATAATTTCTGATGCACTAGCAGATCCTTTATTAATTAATACCGTCATAGGAATGGATGGTTCTACCCCTTCAGATTCATAGTAATCAATCGTACCCGTCCGACTTTGCACCGTTACTAATATGCCTTTAGGAATGATATAATTAGATACTTCTTGTGCTACATTAAGTAATCCACCTGGATTGTTTCGTAAATCCAATACTAATTTTTTCATTCCTTGTTTTTGTAATTCTTCATAGGTACGTGCAAAATCTTTGCCCGTATCTTCTGCAAATTGACTAATTCGTATATAACCTACATCAGGTGTTAACATTTTACCTTTTACAGTAGGTAATTTTATTTGTTCTCGAATTAAATCAATATCTTCCATACCACCATTATGAACAACCGTTAACGTTACATGCGTATTAGCCTCACCACGGATTAAGCTAGCCGCTTCATTAAGTGGCATTGACGTAATATCTTTGCCATCAATTTTAATAATTTTATCGCCACTTACAATCCCGGCTCGATCCGCTGGTTGGTCTTCAATAACACTCATAGCCTCAAGTCCACCTGATTCAGCAGCTCCCAAAACTATACCAACGCCACTATATGTACCAGATGTGGCCGATAACAATTCATGAAATTCCTCTCGATTCATATACATACTATGTGGCTCATTTAGTGATTCCATCATACCTTTTAAAGCACCCGTAAATAAGGCATCTTTAGTTACTGGTGTCATAAAAAACTGACTTGCTGTATAGTAGGTAAAGAAGAATTTCACCGCTCCCAATGGAGAGCCCGATATATACCAAAAAGTAAGCCACATCACGACTATACCCGATATGAGAACTTTTAATACTCTATATATCCAAATTCTACATTGTTGTAAATATTTCCTATTCATATTATAAATATCCCATAGGATCCACAGCATCGCCATTTACACGCACTTCAAAGTGAACATGCGGCCCTGTAGAGTTTCCTGTACTACCTGCGTATGCAATAACTTGACCTTTAGACACTGTTTGTCCTGCTGATACAGCCAATTCAGAATTATGACCATATAATGTAGATAGACCATTGCCATGATCTATAACAACGGCATAGCCATATCCGCCATACCATTCAGCGGCAATAACTGTACCACCATCGGCTGCATGAACTGGTGTTCCTTCATCCACACCAATATCAATACCGGAATGATAAATACGTGTTCCCCAAATAGGATGAATACGATATCCATACGGTGATGTAATTTCGCCGTTAACAGGCCAACTAAATGTGCCCGTACCTTGTACATAGCCAGCACTACCAGACCCCTGTGCAGAGGAAGCGGCTGCAGCACGTTCTTGTTGTCGTTGTTTGATCAATGCACTGATTTGTGCTGACGAAGCCTTTAATTCTTCAATCGCCGCCATAGCCGTAGCTTTATCATTTTGTGCTCGTTCTAAAACAGCATTTCGTTCCGCCTTTTTCTTTTCTATGAGTGCCTGTTTTGCTTGTGCATCTTTTTCTAATTCTACAATCTTTGCTTTATCAGCTTCTAATGTTTTCTTATGTTCCTCAATTTCTGCCCGTTCTTGCTTGATTGATTTTAATAAGTTAATATCAGAATCAATAATACGCTTTAAAATTTCTAAGCGATTCGCAAAATCACTAAAGTCTTTGGAACCAATCACAACATCTAAATAACTCAATCGACCATTAATATAAATATCGCGAACACGCTTATAGAATACAGCTTCACGACCTTTTAAACGCTTTTGTGCTTCTTCCATTTTTTTCTGTGTCACCGTAATTTCATTTTCAGTGGCTACACGTTGTTTTTGGATAGCAGCCAAGGCCGTCTTTGCTTGATTCAATTCTTCTTCAATGGCTTTTAACTGTTCAGACACCGTACCTATTACAGTTTCTGCATCTGCTTTTTTGCTATTTTGTGCATCCATTTGTTGTTGAATGCCTGTCAATTGATTGGTTAAGTCTTCATCGTCTGCATAAATGTAAAGAGGTGTCATAAGAATGGCCCCGCAAAGTGCCATTGCCACTAAGCGAGATGTAAGTTTACCTTGTTTCATGTGTACCCCTTTATCTATACTTTCATGTATTGTTTTAGAGATATCGTACTACCAATAGCTCCTACAACAATGCCCACGCCCAATAGAACGCCCATAAGTTGATAGAAGAATGGGTACATTGGAATCAATGGGAAAAAGGCTAATGATTCAGATACTTCTACGGTAATAAAATGGTAGAATTCCCATACGCAGGCAATGGCAATCAATCCACCGATAGCCCCTAACAGCATGCCTTCAATCAAAAATGGCCAACGAATAAAACTATTGGTAGCGCCTACATATTTCATAATCGCAATTTCTTTACGACGAGCAAATACGGTTAAACGAATCGTATTAGAGATAATAAATAAAGTTGCTGCTGCTAAGAAGGCGATTAGAATAATGCCCCCAATGCGGATAACTTGTGTAACTTTGAATAATTCTTCCACCACATCTTGTCCATAATGAGAACTTTCTACCCCAGGGAATTGAGCTACCATTTTAGCGGTAGTTTTTACATCTTCTGGATTTTCAAAGGTCAATACGTAGGAATTAGGTAATGGGTTAACACCATTTAAGGCATTGACGAGTTGTTGTTGATCACCTAAACGTTCTTTAAACTCTTTCATAGCTTCTTCTTTATTAACGAATTTAATTTCCTTAATTCGTGGAATTGCCTTAATCTTTTTGCCGACTGCCATAATTTGGTCTGTTGATAGATCGTCTTTCAAATAGATGCTAATTTGCACCTCATTTTCAAGACTGGCTGCCATATTATTTAGATTAACAACGCCACAAATAAATACGCCTAGCATAAATAATGATAATGCTACGGTAGAGATGGAAGCTAATGTCATAAGTCCATTTCGTTTCATCGACTTAATGGCTTCTTTAATAAAATAGTTACTTGTTCTAATTTTCATTGAATTCAGCACCTCTCAAATTATCACTAATAATACGGCCTTCACTCAATGCAATTACTCGTTTATTCAAATAGGTCACTAAGTCCATATTATGTGTCACCATTACCACTGTTGTACCTAGATTGTTAATTTCCTTAAACAAATCAACAATTTCTTTACTAGTAGCAGGATCGAGGTTACCTGTAGGTTCATCAGCAATTAATACTAATGGTTTATTCACAATCGCACGAGCTACTGCTACCCGTTGTTGTTCACCGCCGCTCAAATCTTCTGGCAAGTCGTCGGATTTATGTAACAATCCAACCATATCCAACACTTCATTTACCTTTTGTTTAATAATTGATGGTTTTTCCTCAATTACCTCTAACGCAAATGCCACATTTTCAAAGACCGTTTTATTAGGTAGTAAGCGAAAGTCTTGGAACACGATACCTAACTTGCGACGCAAGTAGGGTATCTTGCGTTTTTTGATACGACTCACATCAATATCATTAACCACAACTGTACCCGTATCAGGTAATACTTCATGGGATAAAAGTTTTATAAATGTAGACTTACCAGCGCCACTCGCCCCAACGATAAGTACAAATTCTCCCTTATCAATGTGAATGGATACATTGTCTAAAGCCAATGACCCATTATCATAGACTTTATTGACATTCTTAAATTCAATCATAGGTAACTTCCTTTTCTATTTTTTAGCAATAACAGCTTCTACAGCTGCTACAATATGTTCAGCAGTCAATCCATATTTTGCCATAAGTTCTTTCGGTGTGCCCGATTCGCCAAATGTATCTTGTACGCCAACGAATTGCATTGGTACTGGAGCTTCAGTTACTACTACTTCGGCAACGGCTGCACTAAGGCCTCCTATACGATTATGTTCTTCCGCAGTAACAATAGCACCTGTTTCACGAGCAGCTCGTATAATGGCTTCTTTATCAATTGGCTTAATGGAAGCCATATTAATAACGCGAACACTAATGTTTTTATTAGCTAATTGACGACTTGCTTCCATCGCTGGTCCAACTAAGGCGCCACAAGCAATAATAGTAGCCATAGTCCCATCTATTAATTGTTGACTTTTTCCTGGTACAAATTGATAATTATCTGGCGTTGTATCATCTACACTAGCACGACCAAGCCGTACATATACAGGTCCTTCATAGGTAGCCGCCCATCGAATCACAGATTCTGTTTCTTTTTCATCAGCAGGTACAACTACCGTCATATTAGGTAAAACTCGCATACAAGCAATGTCTTCTAAACTTTGATGTGTAGCCCCGTCTTCTCCTACGGTAATACCTGCGTGAGTGGCACAAATCTTCACGTTTAATTTAGGATAACATACGGCATTACGAATCTGCTCAAAAGCACGACCTGTGGCAAACATGGCAAACGACGATACAAATGGTACTTTGCCAGCTGCTGCCAAACCTGCGCCAACACTAATCAAATTTTGTTCGGCTATGCCCACATTAAAAAATCGTTCTGGAAATTCTTGTTTAAATACATCTGTTTTAGTGGATTTAGATAAATCAGCATCTAAAACAATAATATTGGTATTTTCTTTACCGATTTTTGCTAACGCCTGTCCATACGCTTCACGAGTTGCCTTTCCCATTATTCTGCCTCCAAAATTTCTTTCACAAATACTACAGCTTGTTCTTCACTTGGTGCTTTACCATGCCAACCAGCTTGACCTTCCATCTCAGAAATGCCTTTACCTTTTACAGTGTGCATAACGATAGCAGTTGGTTTCGTTGTACATGCTTTCGCTTTCTCTATGGCATCATGTAATTGTTCTATATCATGACCATTTACTTCTAACACATTCCACTGAAAGGCCGCAAATTTTTCTGGTATTGGTAATGGCGACAATACTTTCGTCACATCTCCATCAATTTGTAATCCATTAAAATCTATGAAAGCTGTTAAGTTATTAAGTTTATAATGACCTGCAAACATAGCCGCTTCCCACACTTGGCCTTCTTCTAATTCACCATCGCCTAAAATACTATATACACGATAGTTTGCATGGTCAATTTTACCAGCTAATGCCATACCACATGCCGCACTGATTCCTTGTCCTAAAGAACCAGTAGACATATCAACACCTGGTGTATGTTTCATATCGGGGTGTCCTTGTAACATATGATTGATTTTACGAAGATACAATAATTCTTCTTTAGGGAAAAAGCCTTTTTCTGCTAACGTAGCATATAAAGCAGGTGCTGCATGTCCTTTAGAAAGTACAAGCCTATCACGGTTGGGCATTTTTGGATGTTCTACATCTACATTCATTTCTTTAAAATATAGTAATGCCATAAGATCTGCAATAGATAAAGAGCCACCAGGATGACCGGATTTAGCTGCCGTAACAGCCTTTACAATACTAGCACGAATTTGTTTTGCTTTTTCTTGAACTAATTGTTTTTCTTCAACTGTTAGCATAGTCAAAGGACCTCCATTCTAAAATAGCTGTGATAGATACTTTTCTAATCTAATAACGACAATGCAATATGTGCAGTTTTTAATGACTCTTCTTGCAAAGTTTCAATCTGTTTAAAAGACTGCTCATATACCGATTTATCAAGTAATAATTGCTTCACCCGCTCCACTAATAAGGTTTCATCTAGCGAGTCTAACGTACCTATGGGGGCTTGTCCTATCATATCTAAAAAATTAATAATTTTAGGATCGTAGGAAATCCCCACTACTGGTTTTTTCATAAGCGATGCAAATACCAACGCATGTAATCTAACGCCAATCATCACATCTACACATCCAGACAACGCCAATAATTCTGTAGTTGTATAGGTTCTATCCAATAGTATCGGTCTATGTTTCATAAGTTCACTTATTTTCTGTGCTTCTAGAGTATCTTCTGGATGCGACATGGGAATAAAAAGAACCTCCGCATTCATTTCTTCTTGTAAAGTAGTCAAGGCCTTAGCTAATGAATGTCTATACCTCGTTGCCTGTTTCCACGAACGCACACTCACGCCAATACGATACTTTACACCTGATAAATTATACGCTTTCAACAAGCGTTTGCCAATCGTCGTATCTACTGCATGCATAGATAATACTGCATCTGCTGTAACTTTGATAGGTGGTTTGTGAACGCCTAACTCTAACAATTCGTCTTTCGATATTTGGTCGCGTACAGTAATCATCGTTACATGATTTAACACGTTTGCCACGGCCCTTTTCGCCAATTGTCTTGTGAGTGGTCCTATCCCCTGTGCATAAATCATAATCTTTTTATGCAATACAGTAGCAAGAAAAATAATACTTAAATAATAGTATAAGCTGCGGTGACTCGTTACGTCTTGCAACAGACTGCCACCGCCACTAATGAGCAAATCGCAAGACCATAAAGAGCGTATAATTGATAGCAACGAAAATCTGCCTATCGATGTAACACCATGTTTGGTGGCTGTATCTCTTGGATTACCTGAAATAACAGTAATTCTTGCATCGGGAATTACTTCTAATATAGCTTCTAAAATAGCAGATAACATAGCTTCATCGCCAGCATTCCCAAAGCCATAATAACCAGAAATCACAATTCTATTCATTATGAGACTCCTCTTTTTGATACCAGTGAATGCTATACATGATAAAGCGAATGACTATGATGGCGATAATACCAATCACAATACCCATCCACAAGCCATCCAAGCCACGCATAATAGACATATAAACAGGTGTCCGTATATGACAGAAAGTTTCTACCATAGACGCAATACCAATAACGCCAGCTACTGTAGCAATAAAATGTACGATAACCGGCCATTTTTGTAAGCATGCTACAACAGCGATAAGGAAAGCAGGATGTCCAATCAAAAATTCTTTTTCTCGTGGTCGTGCATATAAAGTGTTTTCCAAGAACCTTCTCAATGCCACTTCAATACCTGGCACAGGTACGCCAGCTGTATGTCCACTACGCCCCACAAAAATCCATGCAATACCAGCTAATATAGCTACCAAAACGAGTACATATAATTTAATATCTATGGTGAAAAATTCTACCAAAAATTTCTTACCTTCATCTACCGTAGTAATCGTATTACCTTTCCATAGTGGAAAGCGTTGTAAGAAAGCAATGGCGGTCAATATAATTGGTAACACAAATGTTAGTTTCACACCTCTAAAGATTGAAAACTCCATAAAAAATCTTGTATTACCTAGCATACCTGCAATGAACATACCACCAATAGCGGATAGACATGCAGCAACCACTAAATAAATGACCGCACGAATCGTTGCTTGTTTCCAACCACCTTGATATGAACTCTGTTTCTGTTTCATATGATCCATCGCAGCCGTAATCGCCACTACTGGAGCTGCCACTGCTGCTGCCAACGCCCATAATTGTGTAATCACCGTACCATTCGTGACTACATATAAAACCACAGATAGTAATAATAATGTACATAACAACACTACCTGTTGTCGTTGTCCGATAACAACTAACATAGACAACATGAATACAGATAAGGCAATCGATCCAGCCATAACAAGTACTACTAGAATAGGACTCGGATTATATGGTGGATATATAGATGGTGCACCAAAAACAAAGTCGCGTTCTTCTAACTTATCTTTCACCGTTTTCATATATCCAATACTCGTCGCTAAGGCAGTCTGATTGCCGACGCCCTCTTCGTAAATTGGATATAAATTAAAACGAATATTACGTTCAATATCACTAATATAAAACCATTGCGCTACTTCATTAGGCGATAACTTTTTCATTTCTTCTTTAGTAACAGTATACAGTCTACCTACACTATACTGATTACCTACGGCTAACTCATGAAACCCCATTTGTGGATCATACTGCAATTGATTAACAGCTTCAATTCCTACTACAGGAATTTGATGCTGTTGTAACAGTGTCTGCATCACATCTAAATGATTAGGATATCCTAATACTTCTTTACCAACAAACACAATCCCATCTATACGAGATAATCCGTCAATCCGTTTAAAGACTAACTCTACGTCACTTCGTGTTTCATTTTTAAAGTTCGATGGTCGCACCACCACATTAAAATCATGAGCAATCACTTCTTCCGCTTGCAAGCGAGAAATACTTAACTTCATTTTCTTCAATGAGTCAAAAGGTATTCCCTTAATTTCTATAACAGGACCATATACACTATTCAATATAACCACACGATTAGCCCCTAGTCGATGTTCTAGATCCTCGCGGATTTCTTTAAAATAGCCTTCTTTTCCTGCAACGGGGAATATATATGTGGCCCCATCAGCAACTTGAGCGCCAATAAACTCAACATGACTAGCATCGATGGCATTCATAACGCGTACTTGCCCTGCATCATTTGCTTTTTCTAACGTACGATCATAGATGGCCATTGCCGTAACGCCAGCCTCTTTCAAATCTTTAAAGGCCTCACTAGCTGGTCTTTTCTCATAGGAAGATGCACGAAGTACTGCATCATAGTCTACAATATTTTCAATATGATTTTGTGCATGTTCCAAATGATGACGCTCATACACAAGATATAACGCTGAAAGTAAGCCTATTACAATGATTAGGAATAGTATAGGCGAATATAGTTTTCGTCGTTTCTGAATATTTTTCACAACAATTCCTTCCTAGTTAGCACCTGGTGTAACAAATACATGAATTTCACCATTCTCTAACACAACCCGTTCGGCTTGTGCGGCGATAGGGAAATTCGAGAAATCATAAATCGCTACATCTTTTAATAAAGCTGAATTAAGTCCACCTACATTGATGCCATTAATCGCAAATCGTTGAGGCACAAAATAAAGTTGGTTTTCTTTGATTGCCAACACGCCCGCAATCGTAGCTTTTCCTCGCAAGAATCCACCTACATCAATATTGCCAGTCAATTCAATCGTATCATCATGTACAGTAACACGAGCATTATCTAGGCCTTTAACGGATGACTCCATGAACGATTCTAGATCTTGTGATGTAATCGTTCCTTCAATCTCACCAGTTCCTAGCCCCGTTAAGACTACGCGTTGCGATATAATAAGTTGAATCGGATCAACCGATGCATGGTTCACATGCACCCGCACTTCTGCAAAATTTAGCTTTCCTAATTTTGCATTTTCAAATTCACCTACAAACGAATCAATCTGTCCTGATGCCATTTTAATAGCTGGAGAAGATTGTATGTCTACATACCGTGACTCTGCATGTAGTTTATCTCCCAGTAAGGATTCCATTTGATGACTAACAAATGTTGGCAATACCACTTGTGCTATCGCTGTTACTATGGCTGCCACCACTACAAGAAAAACAATTAACTTTTTCATTTATCTTCTCCTCAATAGTAATTATACTATTAAATTAGCTTCTTTCTTTAAATAGCCTTCCATGAACATATCAAGATTGCCATCCATTACCGCTTGTATGTTACCTGTTTCTACACTAGTTCGATGATCTTTCACTAGATTGTACGGATGGAATACATAGGAACGGATTTGACTGCCCCATTCAATAGCTTGATAATTTCCGCCAATTTTAGCTTTTAACTCGGCTTGTTTTTCTAATTCAATTTCGAATAATTTAGCTCGCAATAATTTTAAACAAGTTTCTCTATTTTGCAACTGAGAGCGCTGTGTTTGGCATTGAACAACAATGCCTGTGGGTCTATGTGTCATACGCACCGCTGAGCTGGTCTTATTAATATGCTGTCCGCCTGCTCCGCTAGCACGAAATGTATCTACATCAACATCTTTCATATCAATATTAATATCTACTGTATCATCAATTTCAGGCATAACATCAACTGCTGCAAATGAAGTATGTCGTCGTGCAGCCGCGTCAAATGGAGAGATCCGTACCAATCGATGGACTCCTTTTTCTGATTTCAAATACCCAAAGGCATTTTCTCCTGACACCATGAAAGTAGCACTTTTAATCCCCGCTTCATCACCAGGTAGTTCATCCATCATGGTAACTGAAAAGCCTGCTTTTTCTGCCCATCGCAAGTACATTCGAATCAACATAGATACCCAATCTTGTGCTTCAGTACCACCAGCACCAGCATGGAATGTTAAAATGGCATTATTATGATCATATTCGCCACTTAACAATAATAATATCTCTTGTTTATCTACCAACTCTGCAATATGTTCAAGATGTAGAGAAATTTCTTTTTCCATCGATGGCTCATCTTCTTCAATCGCCATATCTAACATCAACTTTGCATCGTCAATATCATTAACCAATGTTTTATAATTATCTACTACCGTTTTCAACGCAGTCGCTTCTTGAGAAATTTCTTTAGCTTTTTCTGGATCATTCCAAAATTCAGGATCACTCATTTTTACATCTAATGTAAAAATTCTATCTTCTTTTTGAGCAATGTTAAAGTGAATCCCTCATTCCATAAATACGCTCCTCCAAATTGCCAATGACACCTTTTAAATCTTCTAACAATTGGTTCACCCACTTTCTATTTATCTTTTACTCAATACATTATCAACTTTAGCCGCATCATATCATGATACATACAGAAAATGGCACTTGCAAGAAGATGTTTCTCCTTGGCAATGTGCCATTCACACAAGTCTTAATCTATGTTTTGTGGCTCCAACACATCGTCATGGTGGGTCTGTGCATCATGTAAATAATCAACAGGTTTTTCTTCTTCTACGTTTTCAATAAATTGAGCACGAATACGGAATAAATACATAACTGTTTCGTCTTGAATTGATTCAATCATATTTTGGAACATGTCATAGGCTTCAAATTTATATTCCACCAATGGATTTTTTTGTCCATACGCACGAAGGCCAATACCTTCGCGTAACATATCCATATTATCTAAATGTTCCATCCATTTTCTATCCACAACGCGCAACATAATCGCTTTTTCTAGCTGGCGCATCATAGATTCACCGAGTAAAGATTCCCGTTCTTCATATTCTACATGAGCAATATCTAATAATTTTTCCTCTAATTCACCGCGGCCTAATTCTTCCATATGCGCAACAGTGAACGTTTTCGTATCAAGGAAATAATTGCTTAAATGCTTTGAAAGTCCTTCATAATCCCATTCTTCTGGATATAACTTTTCATCGGCAAACCGATCCATCGCTCCAAATACAA
This sequence comes from Veillonella montpellierensis, assembly GCF_947090115.1. NCBI lineage: Bacteria > Bacillati > Bacillota > Negativicutes > Veillonellales > Veillonellaceae > Veillonella > Veillonella montpellierensis. Next base: position 13,532 of record NZ_CAMUMS010000009.1, on the reverse strand, counting down.
TTTTATCAACCATTCCAATAATTGTATCCTTCAACGATTCATTTTGTAAAATCTTGTGACGTTGTTCATAAAGCACTTCACGCTGTTGATTCATAACATCGTCATATTCAAGAATTTGTTTACGAATTTCATAATTTCGATTTTCAACTTTTTTCTGGGCTTTTTCAATGGAGCGAGTAATCAAAGCATGTTCAATCGGTTCATCTTCTTCCATGCCCAATTTATCCATCATGCCCGCAATATTATCGGCGCCAAAAATACGCATCAAATCATCTTCTAAGGATAAGAAGAATTGTGAAGATCCTGGGTCGCCTTGACGACCGGAACGACCACGCAACTGATTATCGATGCGACGACTTTCATGTCGTTCTGTCCCTAAAATAGCCAAGCCCCCTAATTCAGGAACACCTTCACCTAAGGCAATATCGGTACCACGACCAGCCATATTAGTAGCAATGGTAACCATTCCTTTTTGTCCCGCTTGTGCAATAATTTCTGCTTCCTTTTCATGATGTTTTGCATTTAGCACATTATGTGGCACACCACTGCGTTTTAACATATCGCTCAGTTCTTCTGATTGAACGATAGAAGTAGTACCAATCAAAATTGGTTGTCCTGCTTTATGTCGTTTTACTGCATCACGTACAACGGCTCTATATTTAGCTGCTTTCGTTTTAAAGATTAAGTCTGGTAAATCAAGTCGTATTAATGGTTTATTAGACGGAATAGGCCACACTGCTAAACCATAGATATTACTAAATTCAGTTTCTTCAGTTTTAGCTGTCCCTGTCATGCCTGCTAATTTATCGTACATGCGAAAATAGTTTTGGAACGTAATCGATGCTAATGTTTGACTTTCCCGTTCTACTTTCAATCCTTCTTTTGCTTCAATGGCTTGATGCAATCCATCAGAGTAACGACGGCCAAACATCAATCGTCCTGTAAATTCATCTACGATAACTACTTCGCCATCTTTAACGACATAGTCTGTATCACGATGCATCATCGCATAAGCTCGTAAGGAACACCCTAATAAATGATTAAGCTCAAGATTTTCTTGATCATATAAGTTCTCAATGCCTAACATTTTTTCTACCTTCGCAATCCCTTTTTCTGTAGGCGCTATGGTTTTTTGTTTTTCATCAATTACATAATCTTCATCTTCGCCGGCTTTTAAACGAGGCACAATCTTAGCCAATGTGTAATAATTATCGGTAGACCGCTCACCTGGGCCAGAAATAATCAATGGCGTACGAGCTTCATCAATCAAGATAGAATCCACTTCATCCACAATGGCATAGTGCAATGGTCGTTGTACCATTTGGCTCACATCACTAACCATATTATCTCTCAAATAGTCAAAGCCAAATTCATTGTTGGTTCCATACGTAATATCTGCGGCATAGGCGATTTTACGCTGTTGATAATCCAAGTTAGATATAATCAAACCAGTTGATAGTCCCAAGAAATTATATAGTTTACCCATTTGTTCACAGTCACGAGATGCTAAGTAATCATTTACCGTAACCACATGAACACCTTTACCAGTCAAGGCATTTAAATATACAGGCAATGTGGCAACTAAGGTTTTACCTTCCCCAGTTCTCATTTCTGCAATATTGCCTTTATGTAATGTAATACCACCAATTAATTGGACATCGAAGTGTCTCATTCCCAATACGCGTTTAGAAGCTTCACGAACAACAGCAAACGCTTCTGGTAATAAGTCATCCAGTGTTTCCCCTTTTTCTAAACGCTCTTTAAATTCAGTTGTTTTAGCAACTAAAGAAGCATCACTCAATGCAATATATGTATTTTCTAGCGCATTAATTTCATCTACAATTTTACGCATCTTTTTTATTTCTTTAGCACTATTATTGCCTAACAGTTTTTCAATAAAACCGAACAAAAAAAATCAACTCCTTAATGAGTATAACGACATATGTATCTAATTAATTCTATCAAAAAAGCCTAGAATAGTCAAAACAAAGAAGCTGATTGATTAGGAATATATAGTATGTATTCCTAATCAACCAGCTATATCACAAATTTACTCTATGTATCTTATAATTCTGGCTCTAATAAACCATATTTACCATCATTACGACGGTATACAACATTCATAATTTCAGTTTCTGCATTAAAGAACATAAAGAAATTATGTCCTACTAAATTCATTTGCATAATCGCTTCTTCTACATCCATAGGACGCACTGCAAAATGTTTGCGTTTTACTACTTCTAACGAATCTTCTTCGATCGATGCATCACTAGCAGCGGCAATGAACGTCTTTTGTTTCTTAAAGCGTCTTGCTAAGCGCGTTTTATGTTTATGAATTTGTCGTACAATTTTATCCACTACCAAATCGATGGCTGCATACATATCATTATTTTTTTCAACGCCTCGCAAGACAACGCCCTCTACGAAGCAAGTCAATTCAATAACATTTTCACCTTTTATGCTAGATAACACCGCATTTACATCAAAAGGACCATCAAAATAACGCCCCAATTTATCGGCACGCTTTTCCACGTATTCCCGTAAAGCTACTGTAATTTCAATGTTTTTTCCTCGTACTGATACTTTCATAATAAACACCCTTTCTTTTATATATATGAGATTTCTCTCATTATTATAATGTTTATATATTATATATATTCTATAAGTAACTACTAAACTCCTCTTTTTTGTTTATATTTTTCATAGTTTCAGTGTAAATTCTTACATCACTGCCACTAACGATACTCTCTAACATACTATTGAATCTATGTTGATTGCCTTTAATTCTCCATATAGATGACTAGCAATTCTACTAAATTTCTCATACATATTCTTATAAGAATATATGTTAGTATCAGTAACCAATAATTTCTTTCCATATTAGTTGTATGAATCAATTCACTGTTCATTCCATATAGGAAAACGTCTGGCGAGAAACTATCTCACCAGACGTCTGATTGTAAGTATTATATTTATGCTTTAACTACGTTCGCAGCTTGAGGGCCACGATCACCGTCGATAATATCAAAATTAACTTCTTGACCTTCAGTTAAAGATTTGAATCCTTCATCTTGAATTGCAGAGAAATGAACGAATACATCGCCACCATCTTCTCTTTCAATAAATCCATATCCTTTTTCCGCACTAAACCATTTAACTTTACCTAACATGAAAATTCCTCCTAAAACTACACAATCATAATTACGATTGTAATTATAGATTCATATTATCATAGACAGTGATAAATATCAATCAAAATATATATGACTATCTGTTATAAGATTTTCGATAAAAATGATTGTGTCCGTTCATGTTTAGGATGGTCAAAAATTTCTGATGGCGTTCCTTCTTCTAGAATTTGTCCATCATCAACAAATAAAACCCGTGTAGCTACTTCTTTGGCAAATCCCATTTCATGCGTTACCACCACCATTGTCATACCTTCACGAGCCAAATTTTTCATAACATCTAGTACTTCATGAACCATTTCTGGATCTAGTGCCGATGTAGGCTCATCAAAAAGCATAACTTCTGGTTTCATTGCTAATGCACGGGCAATCGCCACACGTTGTTGTTGACCGCCAGATAAACTTTCAGGATATGCATCAGCCTTATCCGCTAAACCAACACGTTTCAATAGAGCTAACCCAGTTGCTTCTGCTTCCGCTTTAGGTATTTTTCTTACCTTTCGCTGTGCCAATGTTAAGTTATCCATAACGGTCATATGAGGGAACAAATTAAATCGTTGAAACACCATGCCCACTTCAGTACGCACTCGATTCAAATTGTTTTTATCATTAAGATTCAGCCCATCAACAAGAACATCTCCACTGGTAGGCACTTCTAAATAATTCATGCAGCGTAGTACTGTACTTTTCCCTGATCCGGAAGGGCCAATAATAACAACTACTTCGCCTTTTTCTACATGAAGATTAATTCCTTTTAATACTTCGTTTTTGCCAAAGTTTTTATGTATATTTTGTAATTTTATCATTTTATTTTATATTTCCTTTCAAGGTATCCTACTAATTGGCTAATCGTCATGGTCATAATTAAATAAATGATAGCTACGGTTGTCCAAATTTCAAAAGAACCATAGGTTTTGGCTATAATTAATTGACCTCGCCGTGTCAATTCTTCAAACCCAATGACAGAAACAAGAGAGGAATCTTTCAACATTGCAATAAACTCGTTCCCCAATGGTGGAATAATTCGTTTAAACGCTTGTGGCATGATAATATAACGCATTGTTTGCATCCAGTTAAGTCCTAAAGAGCGACCTGCTTCCATTTGTCCTTTATCAATCGATTGAATACCTGCGCGAAAGATTTCAGAGACATAGGCACCAGAATTAATACTACAAGCAGTCACCGCTGCTACAAAAGGATTAATCTTGGTATGAATAATCATAGGTAGTGCAAAATAAATCAAGAAAATTTGTACCAATAGTGGTGTACCACGAATAATATCTACATATAATTTAGCAAGTAATCGAACAAGTCTAAACTTAGATAAATTAGCTAATGAAGCAACCATCCCAATAAAGAAGCCACACCCTACGCTCATGGCCGTAATTTCCACTGTTACCAATGCGCCTTTCAACAAGAGTGGTAAATTATCAATAATTAATGACCAATCAAAATTCATACGCCGATCCCTATCTTTCTATTTACATCGTACAATCTTTAATAACTACCACACAAAGGAGTAGCTTTATTCACTAAATCATTATATATTGTATGAATATACAAGTCAACAACTTATATCATCACTTTAGTATAACCAGATTTCATAGGAAGTAACTATCAATCACTCTGTTTACATATATTTTATCACCATCATAAAGATTTAATTTATATGCAACTTTTATCATGAATCGTATCATAAATATATACCGATACTACCTAACGATTAAGCACTGCATCTACCACACATTTGTATAGGCTCCATACTACGCATACGATGCAGCTACCCTCTCATTTTCTAGAATCATATATGTACCACCTAAAAGTGTATGCATATACACGTACAAGAAATGATTCACAAACTATGAGTAGACTCATACTATAAAATCCTTCTCACTGAGTAAAGTAACACCATTTCTTCAGTCATATCACCATAATCTATATACTTTTAAATGATTGACCCAATACATAAAAATGGCACACGAGAAAATTCTCATGTGCCTTCTATACGACTGACCTGGTTTTTGCCCCCACACTCGCCTGCTGGGAGGTTCGCTCATAAGTCTATTGCTCCCCACTACTGCTCCTCTCGGTTATTCCGGCAGGACTTACATCTAAGACGCACCATGCTCACAAGTCATTCACTTGCTTATGTGGATCGTTTTGCCTGCGTCTGGCATCGACTTTCAACCACAGACTCGTATGCACATATTATATGTAATAAAAAGTTCTTTGTCTATGTATATGTAATATTTTTATGCACACGCCTATATGCTCATCTATTGATTCTTTGCCATCAATCATATTTTTCTTATGAAGAATAAATCACATTTTTATATACTATATCATTATATACTAATCGTTCCCTTTGTATATCACGAAAGTTAATTATGTATCTCTTATCAAAGGATGAGTACACAAAAATATAATAAAAATCACCTAGAAAAAATCTAGGTGATAAAAATTGAATTCATATATGTGGCGGAGAGGGTGGGATTCGAACCCACGGTACGTTGCCGTATCACTGGTTTTCAAGACCAGCTCCTTAAACCGCTCGGACACCTCTCCAAAACTATATGTATTTTATCAAAAATTTTAGTCTTTAGCAAGCTTTTTATAAGTAGGTTTCTACTTGATAGAAGGTCCGTCACATAAAGTATCCACTCACCATACATAGATATAGTCAATCTGCTATGCACAATTCTCTACCTATCAACGATTGGACGTTACCAGATATCGCGCCTATGATAGCGTGCGTGTACTATACATCACTGTCCCTAGAAAAAGTAATCGTACTAAATTCCCCCATGACGTACCATGCAAAATAACTACAACACCACGCACAGAAAAGAAGTCACGCATATACTAATGTACTACGTATAGAAAGGAAATCATTGGGCGGAACTGCTCCCCTTACAGGTACCCTATTTGCGATACGTTTGCAACCATTTTTCTAACCCTTTATACACAACGAAAATCAAGGCTACTTCTAAAGGAAAACAAATAATATTTTTAATCAATCGACTCATAAATATAGCCGATATGGCTTTATTATAATAAATTACAAGCCACAATGTATTTAACCCCAAATGTAAACACACAGTTACTATCAATTCGGGAATGCAAATGCGACGTATCGTAATAGGTCGATTGTATAACCAATAACCGTAGACACATCCCACCAAAAATTCTGTTACCATAAACCCTGGGAAAAATACACCTCGTCCAAACAGTGTCATTCCAATCAAACACGCAATGGCTGCCATAATGCCTGCACGAATTGGTCCGTACATGATTGCAAATATAGCCGTTGGTATAAAACCAAATGTAATATGTACAAAGGTTGTATGAATTGCCAATATATATGACATAATAACTGTCAATGCTACAAATAAACCCGTTCTTGCTAATTCTTTAATCCCTCTATTTGTCATCATAATTCCTTTCACTGCAAAGGTCTAGAAATATTCCATAATGGAAAATGACCCCTCTATAAACACACGCCTCATATTCCTTATTGGGCTAGTATTATCAGCCTTTTCACAAGAAGACTTGAAAATACTTTTCTATTATACAAAATACTATATACTATGTCTACTCACTATGAACGTTACTAACCTTCACAAGTATGCCAATATAATATATTGTATGTCTTCTACACATAGCCCAATATGTTCTTCCTCTACTCACAATTCTCTATACCTTCTAATTGCCTATTTTTCGCATATATCTGTATCAACATAAATATTTCAAAAAAATTTGATATACCCCCTTTACAAATTTTAAATTTAATATATAATAGAAGTATAGACGATACCCATACGGGTATATGTTAATAATTAAAAGTTAATTTTATTTTATTTATACTAGGAGGTATATTATTATGGCATCTTGTGGAGAAATGAAAAAAGGTCAAGTGTACGTTTGTGCAGATTGTGGTTTTGAAATCGAAGTAATTAAAGAATGTACTTGCGATCATGATAGCGCTTGTCAACCAAACCATGATCACTGCTGCGACTTCCAATGCTGTGGTCAACCAATGAAATTAAAATAATCATTCTATACATACATGCAAACAGAAACAGCCCCCCGTGTACTCCTATCCACGGGGGGCTGTTAGTATTATAAACTAGGTCTATATAATTTCCATCCATGCCCTACTAGCATGAATGAATCTCTATCACGCTAGTAAGAAGCAATACTGGTATACATCTACGCTAGTATACATCCATCCTAAAACAAATCTTTTTTCCACATAACAACAATAGCTATCGCCATAGCCACCACAGCAATTAAAATAATTTCAAGGAATCCATATATATCATGTTGAAAAGGGAGCCCTACATTAGTACCCCACAAACTAAAAATAATCGTTGGTACTGCTAATGTAATCGTTAAGGCTGCCAACATTTTCATGACATTATTTACATTATTAGAAATAATGGATGTAAACGCATTCATCATGTTCATTAAAATATTAGAATACATTTCTACCATTTCCATAGCCTGCTTGTTTTCGATAATAACATCTTCCAGCAAATCTTCATCTTCCTCATACATTTTGAGCAAATGTGTTAATGCCGTATGCCGCCGCATGCGGAGCAATCGTTCCATCACAGTTCCATTTGTGCGTAAGGCTGATGAAAAATAGGTCATGGATTTTTGCAATTCTAACAACTGGAAGAAATCTTTGTTTTTAGTCGTATGACGTAATTGTATTTCAATATCATCCGTACGTCGATTAATTTGTTGCAAATAACGCAAAAACAATACTGCTGTACGATATAAAACTTGAAATAAAAATCGTGTCTTTTTATACGTATAAAATGTAGAAACTTGATTATTAATAAATGGATATAGTACATCCGATTCTTCTAAACAAACAGTAATAATAAAATCTGGAGTTAAAAATATACCTAATGGCACCGTATCATATTCATCATTACCGCGCAAAGCAGGAATATTAATAACAACAAATATATAATTATCTTCGATCTCAACGTGAGAACGTTCTTCCATATCTAAGGCTGTTTTTAATACGTCTGTCGGAATTTCTGTAAGGATATTGATTAATGCTAACTCATCGGGGTCTGGGTTCACCAAATTAACCCAAGATCCTTTTGTTGCATCAGCAACGGTTGTATCAGAAACTAGTTCTTCATCTACATGTTTATATACCGTAAGCATATCGCACCTCCTCATTCATCTATATCTATTGAATTATACCCCATTTCATTACACTTTTACAAGATATAATGATATATTACTGTAAAGAACTAGTTTATTAAAATGTAATAAAACTAGGTAAAATAACCTACTGCAAAAATCCAATATATAAAATTCATTTACTAACTATGCGGTAGTTAACGTCTTGCTGTAGTGGCAATTGCCGCTTTTAACTTTCTAAGCTACCTATGCGGTAGTTAACTTTAAAATTGCCGAGGGGAGAAACCGCTAAATTTTCTAAGCTACCTATGCAGCAGTTAACCTCTATTAACCCAATACGAACATTTCTTATTGTTTCTAAGCTACCTATTAATAAAATATAATTAGTTTTTGCCATCATAAGAAAAGGACTACCATATTCGATATTCCTTACTAGAAACACGATTTTTCTAATCTCCCAAATCGTTCCATGCCCGCACGTGTTACAAGCCACATTCTACCTAACTTTCTGCACTCTTCATTTAATATCAATCGTGGTGGACGTTCTTTCTCCCGTAATAGCCCCTTCACTGTACTAGTTGACAGATTACACCGCTCTCCAGCTTCTTCTGTTGTCATACTATCTTCTATTTTCATTTTTTCATAACCTTTATAACTACCAGCAACACTAATATAGTTGCTAATACACCTATTACAATTGATAAAACAAGTAAGCCTTACATATTGCCTCCTTATATTTAAAATATTATAAAAAAGGTGGAAGGTCTTTCACTTTCCTCGCTTTTATCTTTTTTAATCGCCTTGAAAGCAAGCATTGCAACGGTCAAATTGATTATGCTTGTAATCATGGCATTATTTCTATTACTAACTCCATTTTACAAATAAAACAGAGGAGCGTTGATACGATTGATCAACGCTCCTCTACGGTATTAGAGCTATATCATATAGTAAATTTTCTAGAACTAGTTACTCAATGTAATCACATCGATATGCTATATCAACCACAAATATGTGGCTTGGCAAGCACAAGTACACTACGAAGGTAGTTATTTTTTGTATAAAATACGAACTGAATTCAAGATACAAAGGATTGATACACCTGTATCACCAAATACAGCCCACCACATAGATGCATAACCAGCCAAACCTAATGCCATGATAATAATTTTAATAGCGATTGCAAACGCAACATTTTGCCATGCTATACGTACTGTATGTTTTGAAATCCCCATAACATCAGAAATCGCACTTAATGACGATCTCATAAATACCACATCAGAAGCCTCAATCGCTGCATCGGCACCAGAACCCATAGCCCCACCTACATCAGCACCAGCCAATACAGGCGCATCATTGATACCGTCACCAACAAACATAGTTTCTCCATATTGTTGACGAATTTCTTTAACTGCTGATAATTTGTCTTGTGGTAATAATTGCGCTTTTACAGCGGAAATGCCAATTTGGGAAGCAATATAATCTGCACTTCGTTGATTATCGCCAGTTAACATAACGCTTTCAATACCTTTAGATTTCAACGTGCGAATTGCCTCTGCCGAATCTTCACGAAGGCTATCAGCAATGCGAATATTGCCTATGTATTGACCATCTACACCAACCAACACTTCACTGCAATACGGTGCTAATTCGCTAGGATGATTTGCTACTTGATAACGTTCCATCAAACGCACATTACCAACGCATACTTGTTTACCATCAACTATACCAACCAGACCTTCTCCAGGAATTTCTTCAGTATCGGTCGCTTTGCTAATAAAAATATTACGATCTTTTGCCGCTTTTGTAACACTAATCGCAATAGGGTGATTAGAAATGACTTCCAAGGCGGCTGCATAGGTTAATACTTTTAATTCATCTGATTCTGGTACAGGATTAATTGACTGTACTGCAAATTCACCAGTTGTAATCGTACCAGTTTTATCTAATGCTACCGCTTTAATATTTGATAGGGCTTCAATCACTAAGCCACCTTTTAATAAAATACCTCGTTTTGATGCCGCCCCAATACCCGAGAAAAAGGCCAATGGTACGCTTAATACCAATGCACAAGGGCAACTAATAACCAAGAATGTCAAGGCTGTATAAATCCAATGATCCCACGTACCGAATCCCAATAGTGGAGGAATGATTCCTGTAATTAATGCAACTACTACAACAATTGGCGTATATACACGGGCAAAGCGAGTAATAAATCTATCAATCTTAGGCTTAGAGGCTGCCGCATTTTCTACAGAATCTAAAATTTTAGTAACCATTGAGTCATTCAATGCATTATCGACGCGCAATACAATGCGACCAGATTCATTAACACACCCTGACAATAATGAGGTTCCTGGTTCAGCAGCGATTGGTACCGGTTCTCCTGTAACTGGCGCCGTATTAACACGAGTCGTTCCTTCTATGATTGTTCCATCCAATGGAATTAAATCGCCAGGACGGACTTCGATAATTTGTCCTACTTCCACTTCTTCTGGATTCACAATCACTACATTTCCAGCATCTGTTAACACGCGTACTTCTTGTGGACGCATGTCAACGGCAGTCATAATTTCATTACGACTCCGTTCTGTAGCACGGTGTTCAAACATTTCACCAATACGATAAAAGAAGATAACACCCACCGCTTCTGGAAATTCGCCAATCAATAGAGCCCCTATCGTTGCAATCCCCATGAGCAAGTTTTCGTCAAAAATTTGACCTCGACCGATATTCTTAATGGCTGTCCACAATATTTTATAGGCCAAAATAATATAGGTAATAACGAGTATAATATCTTCCAACTGTTTAGGAAGTGCCCAAGCTGAAACAAATTCTGTAATTGATACAAAGAGTAGGATAATACCACCAATGATAAGTGTCCATAGACCATCGTCACTTTTTTTAGTCTCTTGTCGATTCTTTTCTGTTTCCGCTTTCGTAAGTCGTTTATAAGCTTCTACTGTCACGCCTTCTTCTATGGCATCGCAGATACCTTGTAATTCCACACACAACATCGAGGTAGTGTGATTCGATGTCAACCGTAATTGTTGCGTACTAAAGGCATACGTCACATCACTTACATGGGGTAATGTTTTAATTTTTTCTTCAATTTTACCGGCACAATTGGCACAAGTAAGCCCTTTCAATAAAAAAGTGTGTTCCTTCTTGTCTTCCCCTATTGCCTTACGGCGAAACGGTTTTACTGTAACCCCTTCTTCTATGGCATCACAAATGCTTTGAAATTTACTGGTTAGTTCTTCCATGTTTTCTATATCAGTAACAATATGCATTTTTTGTGTACCCACTGAATAGTTGGCCTCTTGAATGCCTTCCATCTGGCGAATGCGGTCTTCAATTTTAGCAGCACAATTAGCACAGGTAAGCCCTTCCATTAGATAAACTTGCTTCATGTTTGTATATCTCCTTTGATATATGATAAAATCATTTCTATCTACTATATAATACACATCTTGTACTATATAATCATTACTTCTGCATGCAATCACTCTTCATTATTAACATATGAATAACCATTCATATGTTAATAATATAGCAATTTATCTAATTCGTCAAGAGCATTGTATAAAATATATACAATCTATCAATCAGACACAGCACACACCGATAGAAAATTCATATCTATACTATCACTTTTACTGCAAACTTTCAATACATCTAGTAAAATTGTAGGAATTATATATAGCAATGTATCTAATTCGTCAACGTCATCATATACACGGCAACATCTATCACACACCATGCTCGTACGTTTACAAATACATTATTATACTCTCTCCTTTTACTGTACGTGTTCCATGCCTCTATTACCATTATAGAAAGTATATAGGTAATGTATCTACTTCACCAACGTCATCGTATACACTATATACATCTATCAAGCACACATGTGAACACACTTGTAAAAAACTTATTTATAGTCACTTCTTTTACTATAACCCCTCAATACATTGAACAATATTATAGAAAATATCGTGTATGAAAGCAAAAAAAAGCTACTATGAACCAAGTACTTGGTCCATAGTAGCTTTTTTGTATGAGGAGTGTATTTAAACAATCATATAGAAATATACTAATTAATTATAATTTGCCCACTAAATCCAAACCAGGTTTTAATGTATCTTCCCCTTTTTTCCATTTAGCTGGGCAAACACGATCGCCATGTTCAGCTACGAATTGAGCGGCGTCTACTTTACGCACTAATTCATCAGCAGAACGACCAATCGGCATATCATGAATTTCAGCTGTTACAACTTCACCTTCTGGATTAATGACAAACGATCCGCGATATGCACGACCTTCTGCTTCACAGAAGCAACCAAAGAAATCAGCTAATTCATGACGTTGGTCTGAAATCATAGGGTATTGAATTTTCGCAATATTAGGAGATGCATCAGCCCATGCTTTATGGACAAATTCAGAATCTACTGATACGGAATACACTTCAACACCACGTTCTTGTAAATAAGCGTATTTAGTTTGTAAATCTTCTAATTCTGTAGGGCAAACAAATGTAAAATCTGCAGGATAAAAGCAGAATACAGCCCACTTACCAATAATATCAGCTTTTGTTACTGTTTCAATATTCGGATTTCTAAATGCTTGTACGGAAAATTCCGGAATTTCTTTACCAATAATTGACATACTTGATACCTCACTATACTATCATCTAATGATTAAAATTCTTTATAATGAAAATATTTTTCATTTACAATTACATAATACACTATATCGATAAATTTAGCAAGTAATTAGTAATAATTTTTATTCTTATTAATGTATCTTCATCACTTGGTACTCTGTCCCCCAATTTTCGTACTTCACTACCAGATTACAAGTAACATCATCACTTATCTCTTTCGCTTCGTCAAACGACAAACCAACGATGCACCTGCTATCGTTGTTCTATAAAGCAATGGCTATCTGCTTATCTATAATAACCTTATGGTAGATATTCTATTTTCATTGGTCACACAACAATAATCTAGTGGCACAGTCTATTTCTATCGAGCAAAATCACCATTTATATACGATTACTTCATTACTCATATAAAAATAAATCCTCATACATCGATAGAAACTATATCCCTATCCTATTTAAATCATACCCACCCGTAGAACGGGTGGTTTGCTCTGACCCTATAAGGGTCTTTCTCTAGTGGT